>CAIWAO010000062.1 GCA_903910745.1 uncultured Burkholderiales bacterium | reverse complement strand
ATTTTGAGCAACGAACCGTCTCTGAGCTCGCTACTGAGCACGGTAAAGATCCTCTGGACTTTATTTTAGATTTAGCTTTATCTGAGGACCTAAAAACCGTTTTTACTGCGCTGTTACTAAATAGCGATATCCCAGCGGTCGCCATGATGCTCAATCATCCCCATAGTTTGGTTTCCTTGAGCGACGCGGGCGCTCATCTAACTTTCTTTAATGATGCGGGCTTTGGTTTACACCTGATGGGTTATTGGGCACGTGAAATGGGTGTCATGACTTTGTCTGAAGCCGTTCGAAGACTAACCTTACAGCCAGCCCAGATTTTAGGTTTAAAAAATAGGGGGCGTATTAGTAAAGGCTATTTTGGCGATCTGTTACTCTTTAATCCTTTGACTGTTAACCGTGGCCCAAAGCGGCGAGTATTTGATCTGCCAGGCGGGGCGGCGCGTCTTCATACAGATGCCGTGGGTGTTCGGGGCGTTTGGGTAAACGGCCAAAGAGTTGCAGATCAAAATGGTGTGCTCAAAGGGGCTCCCCTTCCAGGTGAACTGCTAACGAATTTTGAACAATAGAGCTAAGGATTTTCAATCCTCTGTTTTACCGGCTGAGATGCCGGACAATATTTAAATTGAAAATTCAAATTAGGACAAGAAATGAGATCAATATCTGGGGGCTGGACACGACCCTAACTCTGCTCTTTTATTTCAAAAAGACTACGGGTTGTTAATCACGGCTGACGCGTTATGGCAGAATGGTTTTGGTGTTGTTTTCCCTGAGCTAGAAGGTTTAAAAGCTTTTGAGGATGTTTTGCAAACCTTAGACTTAATTGAATCCCTTAAGCCTAAGAT
This sequence comes from uncultured Burkholderiales bacterium, assembly GCA_903910745.1. Lineage (GTDB taxonomy): Bacteria > Pseudomonadota > Gammaproteobacteria > Burkholderiales > Burkholderiaceae_C > Limnohabitans. Next base: position 1,481 of record CAIWAO010000062.1, on the reverse strand, counting down.
TTGTTTGCCGGGACATGGTCCTATGTTTAATGATGTCGATTGTGCACTTAAAGTGGCTCGCGCTCGGTGTCACTTTTTCATTCAAAACCCAAAAAAACATGCAATATACGCAGCAAAAGTTCTCATTAAGTACCGACTACTTGAGCTTCAAAGATGGAACTTGAGCCAAGCTCATGATTGGGCCAGTCATGTTCCTCTTCTAATAAGAATAAAAGAAGACTATTTCTCAAACACTGATTTTCAATCAGTAATTCAAGAGTTCATTGATGGCCTCGTCCTATCACAAGCCGCTAAAATTGTGGATGGAGATCTATATAACCTTTAGTTAATATTGTTCGCCTACTTTGCTCTTTAAACTAAATTGTCTGCATAAATAGCCGTTAATGCTCCACCGCGTTTAACTTTTATCAATTAGGACTTAGGCTTCAATCTATGCTGATGTTCCCCTAGTTTGGGTGCCCTTTTTAGTATCTTCGGACGCTCATCATTGAAAGAGATGGGTAGGCCCGTTAATTCAAAATTATGATCAGGAACCCTCCTAATCAAATCAAGAGCCTTAACATGAGGATCAACTGAAATCTCCTCAATGCTTTGAACCGGGGAAACGGGGACGCCAGCCATTTGTAATTTTTCAGTCCAAAAGGAGCGAGAGTTCGTCCTGAGTTGCGCCGTCATCAGTTCAACCAAGCTATCTCTGTGCTTGAGTCTAGTTTGGTTAGTGCAAAATCTCTCGTCGCTCAGCCACTCAGGGTGACTCAAGGTGATGGCAACTTTAGAGAACAGACGATCATTGCCTGCGCATATCATAAGCAGTCCATCAGCGGTCTCAAAAGCTTGGTAGGGAACAAGGTTTGAGTGCCCAGTACCTAGACGCTCAGAGATCCTTCCTTCGTTCTTCCATTCATGAATCCGTGGTGCTGCCCAGCTTACCGCTGTCTCAAGCAAGGAGGTGTTGATAACGCATCCTTTTCCGCTGTTGTTTCTGCTGTGAAGGGCAGATAAAGCGGCAATCACCGTCCACATACCTGTGCCCTCATCAACCAATGATGCTGGGATTCGGGCAGGGGGTGAGCTCGGGTCTCCAGTCATACTGATCAAGCCCGAATAAGCTTGCATGAGGGGCTCATACCCGGGTAGCATTCGCTTAGGTCCCTTATGACCAAAGGCGCCCATTTCACAGTAAATAAGTCGGGGAAATTTTTGGGTGAGAGTGGGGCCATCTAGTTTTAGTTTTTCAGCGTCCCCAGGTCGAGAATTGTGAATAAAAATATCGGCAGAACCAAGAAGCTTTAAAATAGATTCATAACCTTCTGGTGTTTTTAGATCAACGATCACTGACTCTTTATTTCTGTTTACGTCTTGAAACAACATAGACGCGTCATCCAAAAAAGCAGGCCCCATTTTGCGCGCGTCGTCACCGCTCATTGGTTTTTCAACCTTAATGACTTGCGCACCTAAATCAGCCAATATCATTCCCGCAT
>CAIWAO010000061.1 GCA_903910745.1 uncultured Burkholderiales bacterium | reverse complement strand
GTGTGCCTGTGGATGCACGCATAAGCCATGGTGAGGCGCAAGCCATGTCCATGCAGCAGCAGACGAAGCAGGAATATTTGATTGCGAAATCAGATGCCCCGACTACAGCGCCGAAAGGCGTTTAGTCGCGGGTATTTCACGCACTAGAAAACAGAACCTTTACTGATTTCAGCTAATTAAAGGAGATCATTAAAAACAGCCCCTTTAAAAATATTGCAATACTCATTCTCCACTAAGCCCAATGTTGCTGGGCAATCTCTTCTCGGTTTCAAACCTAATCAATGCGGCTAGCCTGAAAACGCCGTGAGCAAACTTACCATAGGGAAGGGTAATGAATAACGCCATTACAACCCCTAAATGCAGAGAAAGCAACAGGGGCATGCTCGTGCCACCATGAGATACGGCCAATAATAGTCCGGAGACGCTGGTCATAAAGAGGAGGAAAATAAACCCAATATCCATTTGCTTTTGAGTTGGGTCACCATGGAGGTGGTGTCTGCGCAGATTAAGTGTGAATAGCCCTGCACATCCAAATATTAAGGATACCCCTCCTAAAATTCCAAGGATTTTAGGAAGTGAGGTGTAGACATAAGGCGCCTCCCAACCAAAGAGATAGTGATAAAGCGTTGCAACACTGGTTGCAGCAAAACACAACATAAATCCGTAAAAGGTCAAATGATGAAAATACTTTCGCAATTTTGAGAAAGCGTCATCCTCGTTATTACAACCGTCCCCATGTCCGCCGCCCAGATATTTGAGCTTAAACGCATCGTGCGCTGCGATCGCTATAGCTATGGGGGGCGCATCTTGAACACTGGTTGCTTGCTTAATATCTTTTAGGAAAGAACTCACACCCATGAAAAGGGAAAATAGAACAAATGCAAAAATTGGCAAAAATATGCTCACGAGCATGTTGTGTGGGTAAATGGAGTAAAAGTTAGATAAATCCAAAGCAACTGAGTTTGCCCCACTCAGGAAATTTGCTGTCATTTGTAAAAACAGGGTTAAACCAAAAGCCAAAGCCATTGCTATCCAAAGCCCATTGTTTTTGTAAAGCACACCCAAAGAGCGAGGCCACGCATAGGCAGTGTATGTATCTTTTCTGACCTCAGCCATGGCCTTGGGTACATTGATCATGAACTCGTGGGGCGGAGCATATTGACATGCATGAAGACACGCTCCGCAGTTGTGACACAAGTTAGCGAGGTAGTGAATATCTGAGGCTCCAAACTCCAGTCTTCTGGTCATGGCCGGGAACACCGCGCAAAATCCCTCACAGTACCTGCAGCCATTGCAGATCATCATCTGTCTAGAAACCTCCAAGACACTATCTGACAAAGGTGCAGGCTGAAGCGGTACAGAGTGTCCATTGGCAAGCGTTATAGCTTCTTGTGTTAGTTCTTCTAAGGATTGCATTTTGAATATTTAATCGGTATCTGTTTAACTTGATATTTACATTGAATGAGATGGCTTACATTTCAATTTGATGCAAGGGTTTCTATGTCTGATTCAATTTGCCTTGTTTTTTTAAGTGCAGTTTTACCTGCTTGGTCTCCTGCAATCCTTCCGAATGCTGTCCCGATGGTCATACCTACGCCGGCTGTATATCCTTTGCCGAGCACATTTCCAGCCATCATCTCGCCTGCAACAAAAAGGTTTGTGCTGGGTTTGCCGCTGAAATATACCCTTGCTTGATCATCTGTTTTTAGACCAAGATAGGTGAAAGTAACCCCGGGTTGGACAGCGTAAGCATAAAAGGGCCCTGTATCAATCTTCCTAGCCCAGTGGCTCTTAATGGGTAATACGCCCTCAGTTTTGCAATCGTCAAGAACGGTGTGATCAAAATGACCGGGTTGCACGGCATTGTTATAGTCGTTAATGGTTTGCATAAATGTACTAACATCCAAGCTTAATAGTGAAGCTAATTCCTCAAGAGTATCTGCCTTGGTGCCAGGGAAAACCGGTGGCATAAAGCGTCCGATTGCTTTGCTATCAATGACGGAGTAAGCTCTTTGACCTGGTTGCATCGCAACCAATCTTCCCCATATGGC
>CAIWAO010000060.1 GCA_903910745.1 uncultured Burkholderiales bacterium | reverse complement strand
TGATGGAGGCCATCTTCTTGGACTAATTCGGCGGGATGGCTGCCAACCAGTGTCTACATATTTTGCCCAAGAAAAAGCGCGAACTTCAGCTATGGGCAAAAGGGAGACCCAAGCCTACGAGGAAATGATTAATAAGGGACGGCATGCCTTCTTATCCGCGCCTCATATAACCATGATGCTAGAGGGCGGGGTCAATATCGTAGTGGATGGACATACAATTGGCGCTGTTGGTGTTTCTGGCGTAAAGAATGGAGAAGACGGAAATACTGCAAGAGCAGGAATTGCCGCAATCTTCAGTTAATAAGCAGTTCATTGCTCCAACTGCAGACTCATATGTTTATTGGAGTTCCTCTGGAAGATACGTGTATATTGCTTACACACTCAGTGGCACAGAAAGAAAAACGACTTAGGAATTTCTCCCTAAGTCGTTGCTTTCATTGGTGGGCCCACCAGGACTTGAACCTGGGACCAAAGGATTATGAGAGCAGAAGCCCAAGGCAGAGCCATATAAACAGGGGGTCTGAGGGTGGTCAGTCTCGATGTGTAAGTAAATGTGTAAGCAAATTCGTGGATTTAAAGAAAGTGATCTCTCGCTCTTTGGTTTTCATAACCAAAGGATATTTGGAACAACCATCTAACACCTCGTTGCTCCAAAGTACTTTTTGGTCACTGAGCGTTACTTTAAGTAACGCCTATTTAGAAGAGAATTTACTTTTATTATTTGAAGTAGTAGCAAAGCTAATCTTTGTCACCCCGTTGGTTTGGGCTAAAGCCATGATTTCAGCTACCCGCCCATAAGGGACTGCTTGATCCGCCTGAATCTGTACCTGAAAATTAGGACCCGCCTTTGCTTTGAATATCCCTACTAATTCAGAATCATTGATGGCCTTGCCATCGAACTGAACATATCCATTTGAATCCACTGCCAATACAGAATTCTTAGTTGGCACTGTCTTATTGAGCTCTACCGTTTTAGGTAAATTAACTTTCATGGATTGCGGCACGAGTAATGGCGCAGTCACAATAAAGATCACCAGCAATACCAACATCACATCAACTAGTGGCGTGACATTGATTTCTGCCATTGTTTGCATGCCATTGCGACCTAATTTCATAGCCATTGAATTTCTCCAATCAATGATGAATTTTTTTCACCTGGGCAACAGCCAGGCGCAGAAAATCATTGATAAAGCCATCCATATTGGTACTGGTTAACCTTAATTGGCGTACAAAGTAGTTATAGAAGAATACAGCCGGCAATGCGACTGCAATACCAATCGCTGTAGAGATGAGTGCTTCACCAATCGGCCCAGCCACCATATCAATACTGGCCTGCCCTGACTCACCAATGGCTTTGAGCGCATCCATAATGCCCCAGACCGTACCAAATAAACCAATAAAGGGAGAGAGTGAACCTATGGAAGCTAACTCATTCAAACCCTTTTCGCGTTGGCGCATGATTTCTTCCGCTTTTTGCTGTAGAGGGCGCTCGAGCACTTCGTTCACTTCACCAGCATGTCTTAAGGAATGTGGATTACTTAAGTATTCGTCATAGACAATAAAGCCAGCATTGGCTATTTGTCCCAAATCAGTCTTGTTATCTACCACAGCAGATCTTGCTGCTTCCCAGCTAGTGCAATTCCAGAAAGACTTAGAAAATGCTCGGTCATTTTGGCTTGCTTTCCGACTTTGCAAGAACTTATATAGCGCCAAAACCCAAGTAAAGATGGAAAGTAGGACGAGTAAACCCAACACAATACTAATCACATTCACATTTGCATTCACATTCATAATGACTCTCTTTATTTATTTAAACTAAAGGTGAATGGTATCCGCAGTCTTTGTACATAAGGCACACCATCTCTTTTAGCGGGTATAAAACGCCACTGCCTGACAGTCTCAAGCGCCGCTTCATCTAACAACTTAATGCCACTACTAGTAGCCATTCGCACATCTATTGCACTACCATCCGTCAATACCTCTGCGCTTATGATGACTACACCCTCTTGGCGCATCTTGCGTGAATATATTGGGTAACGCGGCTGGGCATTTCGCAAACTTTCTGACTTGTAGTCTGCATCGGCTGTTCCACTGGAAGAGCCTGCTGATTGAGCTTTGCCACCGGATAACTGGGCCTGCATTTCATTACTGGAAGATGAAGCTTGAGCGCTGGGTTGATTGCTTGGCTGAGCACCTAACTGAGCACCTGACTGACTCCCAGATTGTGGTCCACTGGAGGCATTGCTTGAGGCGCTGCTAGGGGCGCTACTGGCAGCTGGTGTTCCGCCTGATTTTGCAACTTCAGTAGAAGCGCTTGATGTACCGGCGCCTTTACTAGGTGGCGCAATTTCAGGCGCATCTTTATCTTTATTCTTTTTATCTACTATTGCAGGCAAAGTCGGGGCAATCACTTCTGCTGGCTTTGGCTCAGCTTGTTTTAGCTCGACTGTCTTTACTGCTACCTCTTGCTGAACCTCTTTTTGAGGCTGAACTTTTTTTTCTTCCGTCTTTTGTACTTCGATTACTGGCAGTAGCTTTTCTGGTATCGGTTCAACCTTAATGGGTTTAATAGCCTGTATAGGCTTTATGATCTCCTCGTTAAACTTCACTGCCGGAGTGTTGTCCGTGTTTTGTGGAACTTCGATTGGCAAAGATTGTGTAGCAGACTTGATGCTATCCGCTCTAGAACTAGCCGCTTGCTTTTGCTCTGATAGAGGCGAGATGATTTTCTCAACAATACTTTTAGGAATCACTACTGGATTACTTAAATCGATTTGCAACTCATCACTGAGCTCGCTCTTGCTTGTTTGCTTGATAGACAACAGAGAAAAAATGACAGCATGAAGTGCTAATACCAACAGCAAAATAGGCCAGTATTTTTCCAAAAACTCCTTAGCCGTTGCCTCTTGACGGACATAACTGGGGATATAAATACTGGCAAAACGCATCTAGTGATCTTATGATGACTTATTGTAAAAGCGCAGCAAAGCCACTAAAAGTCTGCATTTTTTACTGCACACAGCTTAGGTAACTCGCCTCATAGCGCAGGACGCATGCTTCACTAGGAAATCCAACGGTAACTGATCCGCCAGATTGATCGTACATAATTTCAGAGGCTAGCTGAGTAAATTCATTATTAAATGAATTTTGTAATGCTCCACCAGTACTATATTGAGCAGATGTTAAATTACTCGTACTTGTCGTACTACTAGATGACGCACTAGCCGTTGTATCGGTCACGCTGTAATTCAACCCTGATCCGGATAATCCAGACACTGTACCGCCACTATTAAAGATGCTAACGATGAGACCGCTACCTGCTGGAGTAAAGCCGCTACCACCAGAGCTGCCAGCATTAAAAGCAATATTACCCGTTTGAGTCGTCAAGCTTAAGGTTTGATTTGCAGTGCCATTACCTAAGGTAAAGCCTTTGGCAGTATAGGTTTGATCACCTGTAGTAGAGACATTTTCCTTAATGGTTACTGTGCCCACCAAATTGGCTGGAGTCGTGTCAATGGCGCTATACAGCGCACCAGTGGCAGCATCTTGAGCGCCGGTAGAAGCAGTTAGGCTCTTAAGGGCAGCAATCCCACCCACCACATCATTAAAGATAATGCTGGGGGCCTCATTGGCTATGGTCACTGCCTTTACAAATAAATTATGTGTGCCAGCGACGGTATCGTTAATCGTGCCGTTAAAGGTGATCGCTGGATCTTCTGATAATAAAACGCGGGTTGGACCATTACTACCGTTATCCCCCACCAATAGACTGCCGTTATAGATTTGAGTTAAGCGAGTGGTGATATCCGCACTTAGATTAATCGTATTGGCGCTGACTGTTAAGTTAGCCAAATTGTTACTTGATTGCGATTGATAGCTAGCATAGGTGGTTGGGCTATAACTTTGTGTGCCTGTGTTGTAAGTCTGGGTAGCAACTCCCACCTGACCATTGAAAGTCACT
>CAIWAO010000059.1 GCA_903910745.1 uncultured Burkholderiales bacterium | reverse complement strand
TGTGCCTGTGGATGCACGCATAAGCCATGGTGAGGCGCAAGCCATGTCCATGCAGCAGCAGACGAAGCAGGAATATTTGATTGCGAAATCAGATGCCCCGACTACAGCGCCGAAAGGCGTTTAGTCGCGGGTATTTCACTGGTACAGGCTTATTTGCTGTCTTTCAGCACTTTTTTACCATCTTTGTCCGTGGACTCTTGGTACATCCTGTTTGCTTGCTCGAAATTCTTGGCCTCCATGGCCTTCTCAATTAGTCCGGCAATCCTGGGGGAGTCAGCATTTCCTAGCCAAGGGCCTCTGTTGTAATAAATTAATAAGAGCTGATCATTGCTACACTGAGCTCCGTTTTTCTCAATCCAAGACTCTATCCTCTTTGTTCGAAGCTCCACACTGTTTTCAGTTAGCCCAATGGACTTAAACTCAGATACTGGGCAGTTCGAGGGCTTCACAGGAGCAGGCACAGGCGCTGTTTCTGCTTTACAAATTAGATGGACTAGAAAGATGAGCGAAAAAGATAGCAGGGGTTTCTTCATAAATTTAAGGTGAGGTTGAATTAAATCATTCACAAATTGCAGTTCTTCTAGATCTTGAGTCGAATTAACTAGATGTGTAATCAACGCGCGACTTCGTTCAAATCTCACTAGAATGACGTTTTAATTTTAAAGTCAAAAGGGGGCTCTGATGATTCAAATCCTTCAAGAACTTCTAAGATTTAGCGCACCCTTAGCTGTGTCAGGCTAAAAACATACGGAATGAATTGGAACAATGAGCCTTTGCAGAAGAGATTTTCTTCACTTGATGGGTCTTGCCTGCACAGCCGGGATGACTTTAGAGAACACTGCGAGTGCTGCGGGGAAGTCTGCGGATACTTTTTATGACTTGCCGCCTTTTGGAAATGTGCACCTGTTGCATTTTACTGATAGTCATGCTCAACTCTTACCGACTTATTTTCGTGAACCCAATATCAATCTTGGGGTTGGTAATTTTTACGGTAAGCCCCCGCATTTGGTGGGGGAGCGACTATTAAATTATTACCAACTTAAGCCTAACTCCAGGCAGGCTTATGCTTTTACGCACCTTAACTTTCAAGAAGCCGCGGGTGTGTACGGGCGAGTGGGTGGGTTTGCTCAACTCTCAACTCTCATTAAAAAGGTCAAAGCCAACAGACAAGATGCGCTACTTCTTGATGGGGGAGACACATGGCAGGGTTCTGCAACGGCGCTTTGGACCAAGGGCCAAGACATGGTGGACGTCTCCCTTGCACTGGGTGTGGACGTGATGACCGCGCATTGGGAGATGACTCTAGGTGCAGCAAGAGTAGAGGAGATTGTCTCTAAAGACTTCAAAGGTAAAGTCTCCTTTATTGCTCAAAATATTCATACCTCTGATTTTGGGGATCAGGTATTTGACCCTTATGTAATTAAAACAATGAACGGCGTCCAGGTCGCAATCATAGGGCAGGCCTTTCCTTACACTCCCATTGCAAACCCTGCTTTTTTTACGCCAAACTGGACCTTCGGGATAGGGGAGGAAAATCTCCAAAAGACCATTGACCTTGTGAAATCCAAAGGTGCGAAAGTAGTTGTGTTGCTATCTCATAACGGAATGGATGTTGACCTCAAACTTGCTGGTCGTGTCAGTGGATTAGACGCTATTTTGGGTGGGCACACTCACGACGGTGTACCTGTGCCAGTCAAAGTTTCTAACATTGGGGGCTCTACCCTTGTTACAAATGCAGGATCAAATGGGAAATTTTTAGGTGTTTTAGACTTTGAGGTCAAGTCAGGCCATGTTGTTGACTTTAGATACAAGTTAATGCCAGTATTTTCTGATTTAATTACTCCCGATCCACAAATGAATCAGTTGATTCATAAAATACGATCCCCCTACAGTGAACAACTAGGCCGTACTTTGGCGCATACAAAGGAAACTTTATATCGGCGTGGTAACTTCAACGGTACATTTGATCAATTGATACTCGATGCACTTTTGAAAGTAAAAGGAGCAGAAATTGCATTTTCTCCCGGATTTAGGTGGGGCTCTAGCTTAATTGGAGGCCAACCCATAACGCTTGAAGATCTAATGAACCAGACAGCTATTACTTACCCAACAACTACACTTAGTGAGATCAGCGGTGAGGCAATCAAATTCATACTTGAAGATGTTGCTGATAATTTATTTAATCCAGATCCCTATCTTCAACAGGGGGGAGATATGGTTAGAGTGGGAGGACTTAAATACTCAATAGATCCATCTCAAAAAATGGGTTCAAGAATTTCAGATCTGGCGCTAAATGGTCAACCCTTAGAGGCATCTAAAAAATACAAGGTAGCGGGATGGGGCTCTGTTTCCGAGGGTATATATAAGGACGGCGGACGAGCCATATGGGATGTGGTGAGTGAGTATCTAAAGGATGTAGGTGAGGTGGGTCACATGAGTCCTAACATTCCAGTGATTAAGGGCGTATCTAATAATCCGGGTTTTGCACGGTAGGTATTTGAAATGTTTGATTAATCAAAGTTAAACAAAATTAAATTAAATAAAATAAAGGTAATTCATGCAAAGGTTTGAAGGAAAAGTAGCAATAGTGACGGGTGCGGGTTGCGTAGGTGAGGGTTGGGGCAATGGTCGCGCTATGGCGGTTCGCCTGGCACAAGAAGGGGCCAAAGTTTTTGCTGTGGACTTAGACCCTGAGCGGCTTTTGGAGACGATGAGTTTGGCGGGTGATACGGCTTCAAATTTAACCACCCATCAGTGTGACGTTACCAGCTCAAAACAAGTTGAGCAAATGGTTAAGGCCTGCACTGATCATTTTGGTACAGTAGATATTTTGATTAACAATGTGGGTGGATCTGCAGCGGGGGGGCCAGTTGAGATGGCAGAGGAGGTGTGGGATTCACAAATTGCCTTTAATCTCAAGAGTGTATTTTTAACATGTAAATATACACTGCCAATCCTGCTCGCTAAAAAATACGGTGCAATTGTGAACGTGTCTTCCTCATCTGGATTGCGTTGGACTGGGAGTGCACAGATCGCTTACGCTGCCGCAAAAGCAGGTGTTATACAAATGTCTAAGGTGATGGCTGTTCAACACGCAAGTTTAGGTGTTCGCGTCAATACCGTTATACCTGGCCAATTGCATACGCCCATGGTAGATTTTCGTCTAGCCAAACAGCGCTCGGGTGGTGACGTGGATGCACTCTTGGCATCCAGAGTCAAGCGAATACCGCTCGGATTTATGGGGGACGGACGGGACACAGCAAGTGCTGCTTTGTTTCTAGCCAGCGATGAAGCCAAGTTTATAACCGGGACAGAGATTGTGGTGGACGGTGGGATGACTGCGCGCTGTGACTAAAAATTTCATATTTTTCAAATATCAAGGACTACTCAGTGAATCTTAAGAAAATTTATTTACCGCTTGTTTTGTTATGCGCAAGTAGTGCCTGCACAGTTACTTTTGCTCAGACTAATCTAAAACCAGTCAGAATTATTGTGGCCTTTGCACCCGGTGGACCTGTTGACTTTGTAGCACGAACTATTTCCGAGCCGCTAGCGAAAGAGCTCGGTAGAACGGTTCTTGTTGAGAATAAGCCTGGTGCAAGCGGGGCCATCGGCGCCGCTGAGGTGATGCGATCCGAGGCGGACGGGGCAACCATGTGGCTCACAAGTGTCGGAGCGGCCGCGATTAACCCTGCACTATTGGAGAAAATGTCTTACGACATGAAAAGAGACTTTTCACCGGTCTCACTCATAGTAAACAATGTAGAGCTTTTTGTAACGAATATTAAAAATCCCGCAAATGATGCAGCTGAATTTATTAACAATGCTAAATTAAAGAAAGAACCCATAGCCATTGGGTCATCCGGGACCGGGAGCATCCCCCATTTGGCAATGCTTCAACTGGAGGACTCTACGAAAGTTGATTTACTTCATGTGCCATATAACGGAATGTCACCAGCAATTACGGATTTGATGGGAGGACAAGTGGCCGCAGAATTTGCTGATATTCCAGCGGTGATCAACTACGTGAATGGTGCAAAGTTAAAGCCTCTTGCAATTGCCGCGAATCAAAGAAGTCCTTTGCTACCCAATGTTAAAACGTTCGAGGAATTAGGAATCAAGGCAGTAGATACCAACAACTGGTACGCTATATTCGTGTCCTCTAAAACACCTAAAACATCAATTGACAAACTCAATGCCTCATTTAAAAAGGTTTTAGAAAACCCATCAACTATTGCAAAACTTTCGCAATCAGGGGCTGAGCCAAAATGGTCAACCCCTCAAGAGCTTGCAAGTATTTTGGATGCTGATACAGCGAAGTGGGCAAAATTAATTAAATCTAAAAATATTAAGGCTGAACAATGACTGAATCATCGACATCAAAATCATCTGAAGTATCTAATATCAGGGTCCCTTTGGTTGAGCCGGGCACGAGGTCGGAGTTAAAAGAGATTGAAACAAGGATCATGGCTGAGCGGGGCAGGGTTTCCTTGTTGTATCAGGTGCTACTCAACAGCGAGCCTATTGCCTCAGGCTGGGAGCAGATGCTGACCGCAGTTAGAAATAAAACCAGTGTTCCTGCTGATTTAAGAGAGATGATGATCTTAAGGGTCGCTGTTCTTAACGAGGCGCAGTTTGAGTTTGATGCACACGTACCGCATGCCTTAAAAGCCGGATTTCCTCAAGCAAAAATTGACCTTGTAAAGTCTTTGCCAATCAGTGACTTATTCAGCGAGAAAGAGGCACTGCTCATATCTTTAACAGATCAAATGACCAATAATATTAAAGTGTCACCGACTTTGATGGATAAGTTGTCCGCTCATTACTCTGCCAAAGAGCTTGTTGAAATAGTTGCAACAGTTGCTGCTTACAACATGGTTTCTCGATTTTTGGTTGCGCTAAACATTGGGCATTAAAGGTTTATCATTAATTTCATAAGACGAATATCATGTCAAACAACCCAAGTGATCAACCGGTCCGGACTTATTTAGAAGATCCTTCGCCTTCTAGTTTGAAACTACCTGCCATGACATGTGACTCTCATGTTCATGTGTTTGGGCCGTCTGATCGGTTTGCATTCAATCCAAACAGAAAGCAAACGCCAATTGATGCTCCAAAAGAAAAACTCTTCGCCCTTCACAAAAGTTACGGAATACAGCGGTGTTTGATAGTTCAGTCCGTAATTCACGGCTACGACAATAGTGTCGTTGAGGATGCAATTCAAGCACGACGAGGCGCTTACCTTGGCATTGCATTGGTGCCTTTGAGTGTTTCCGATCAAGAGCTCAATAGGCTCGCTAATGCTGGGTTTAGAGGGATTAGGTTTAATTTTATGAAACACCTCAGTACAGGTGCACCCATCGGGGATGTGATTGGACTGACCCCCAGACTAAAGAATTTTGGTATGCATTTACAAGTGCATTTTGAGAGTGAATTGGTTCATGAGTTAGGTTCTGAATTTGTAAAGAGCAGCGTCCCCGTTGTGATAGACCACATGGGGCGAGTTGATGCAACCAAGGGTATAAAGCACGAGGATATAGGGGCGGTGATGAAGCTACTCGAGCACTCTCATCTGCACGTCAAAATCAGTGGAATTGACCGTATTGATGCAAATGCAAAAGCCAATGAACGCTACACATATGGTGTTCAAATTGCTCGCACGCTTGTTGAAAGATTCCCTGATCAATGTCTTTGGGGAACTGATTGGCCTCACCCTAATCACACGCATATTCCTGATGATGGACTGCTTATTGACTCGTTAAAGATGATCGCTCCAGAGCCTGATTTACTTAAGAAAGTATTGGTCGAAAACCCACAAAATCTTTATAAATTTGCTGATTAGGAATGCGAGTTAAAAATGCTTACATGCCCCAAGTGTTGAGATCAAGATGGCCAATTTAAACCGACGTCTATTCTCAAAAATTGCCAACTCCCTACTCATGGGGGCATCATCAATGGGTATGCGAACTCCCCTAGCGCAACCCATTAGCAATAAACCAGTAAAAGTTGTTGTCCCCTACTCACCAGGAGGTGGCACCGATGTAATTGGTCGATCACTCTTACAAAACATGTCCGGTTTGATGGGACAGGCATTTATCTTAGATAACAAGCCTGGTGCTGGCACTGTGATTGGAACGGATTACGTTGCTAAATCTGAGCCGGACGGGAAAACCCTTTTATTGACCAGCTCTGCTGTGTCAATCAATGCATCCTTAATTAAAAACTTACCTTACAACACCTTGAGGGATTTAGCTCCAATAGCTCGAATATGTGAGGGGCCGAATGTAATTGTGGTTCGAGCTGATAGTCCATTTTTATCAATTGGGGACGTGATAAGGAGCGCTAAAGAAAAGCCAGGAGCATTAAGTTATGCCTCATCAGGAAATGGCAGCGCTGTGCATTTGGCTGGAGAACTATTCAAACTGATGTCGGGTATTCAAATTCAGCACATTCCCTACAAGGGCGCAGGACCAGCTTACACAGACTTACTTGGGGGGCAAGTGGATATGCTGATTGGAACTGCGGGTGGGGTTCACAAATTTGTGCAAACCGGACGGATGAGGGCGCTTGGCGTAACCTCAGCAGAGAGGTCTAAAGCATACCCAGGGGTTCCAACCGTTGGTGAAACATTAAGGGGATTTGTTGCTCAGGTTTGGTACGCAGTCTATGCGCCTAAAGGTACCCCACTAGATTTAATCAATACACTTAATGAGTTCACGCGAAAGGCTGTTAGCATCCCTGCTTATCAAACCACTTTAGAGAGTGACGGCCTTGTGGCTTCGGTTAACTCGCCGGTTGAGATGGCGCTGTTTATGAAAGCGGAGGTCGAGAGATGGCAAAAAGTAGTTCAACAAGCAAACATATCTATTGATTAATTAAGTGCTGGAGTATCAAGATGGCGGTAGGACGTTTAAGGGGGAAGGTTGCAATCATCGTAGGCGCTGGTCAGCAGCCCGGTCAGACGATTGGAAATGGACATGCCACTGCAGAGCGTTTCGCTCAAGAGGGGGCATCTCTTTTTCTGGTAGACGAAAATGCAGATTGGCTCAATGAAACTGTCCAAGCAGTTCAGCAGTTTGGCAATCCAGTTCGGTCTTTGGTTGCTGATATTACTCAAGAGCAACAGTGTGAATCCATCGCAAAAAATTGTAAATATGTTTATGGTCGAATTGATATTCTTCACAATAATGTTGGATTATCAAAAGGCGATAAAAAAACCGCCGAGCTAGATGTGTCGACCTGGGAATTTATCATGGACAGAAATCTAAAAGGAATGTTCATGACGTGTAAGCATGTTTTGCCCATCATGGTTGAACAAAAATCTGGATGCATTATTAACGTCTCTTCAACAGCCTCCCTTGCTGCGCGCCCAACTGTTACTTACAAAACCAGCAAAGCAGGGGTTAACGCACTTACTCAGCATATAGCAATCGAAAATGCCCCATTCGGTATTCGCGCAAATGCTCTTTTACCTGGACTGATTGATACCCCTATGGCTATCAATAGACGGGCACAGGAGAGGGGTGTAGATCCAGATGTGATTAGAAAAGAAAGAAACGCCCTTGTTCCTATGGGCCGAATGGGTACGGCCATGGACGTTGCCAATGCAGCGGTTTTCTTAGCCTCTGATGAGGCTTCTTACATAACTGGAGTTCTATTACCCATAGACGGTGGCTTAATTCAAAAACGAGGCTAAGTCCGCACCTCCTTGCACACATTAATTAGCAGGTCTAAAGTCGATCCAAATCTCATAATAAATCGGCTTATCCCTTAACTCTGCGGGGGGGGCGGGCATTGCCGCTTTTTGTACCGCTTGAAGTGCTGCTCTATCAATTATTCCAAGCGTGCTACTCACTACAATTTTTATATCCGTTGCAGTTGTATTCCTTAGAGTGAATCCAACCCGCGTTCTACCGTGTAGCCCCATTTCTGAGGCTGCCATGGGGTAGTAAAAGGCAGTTTGAACCGCTGCTTGTATCTTGGCTTTATATTCATCAGACGGCCCAACTTGTTGTTGCACAGTTGCGGCGGGCGCAGGCGCAATGGGCTGAGGCTGTGAAAAAGCTGTAGGCGCGGCGACTGAGGTGATCTCCTTTGTAGGAGTTTCAGCCTCTTTGGAGATTTGAGGGGTGGGTTGGGATGTTGGAGGAGTGGGTTTTGTAACGGGTTTGACTATTTCTTTTAATTTTGGAGGTGTAATGGGTGTGGGCTTGGCTTTGTCTACAGCAGGAATAGGGGGAGCTGGGGCTTCATCTAAGTTAATAGCAACGACCTGCAAGCCCACTTTTTCAGGTCTTGTAGCTATCCAAATTAGGAGAGATAAAACCAAGAGCACCTCAATTCCAAGTGCCCAGGCCATCGAACTAAGCAAGGGTCTTGGCTTTTGGTAATTTTGAAAATCTGAAAAAGCAACAGCGGTCATAGTATTTATTTATTCAGTTTTTGTTTTTGCTGCCAGTCCAATTTGTATTGCACCACCAGATTTGACCGCATCAATGGCCAGCATGAGTTGTTGCAGTGTGACCCTGTCCCCGCCTGCAATGGTGACTGCTAGTTCTTTTGGATTTTTGGAGCTTACCATTTCAGTTATTTGAGCGGCACTGCGAACGGTGCCTTCTGCCCAAAATGACCCATCATCCTTCACCTCAACCAAGAGTTTAGGCGGGGGTATTTTTGCTGCGGTGCTGCTCGTTGGGAGTTTACTGAGATGACCAGAGGTCGGTATCATACGAATGGTCATCATTGCAAAAAATACAAGCAAAAAAAGCATGATGTCGATCATCGGAATGATCTCTATTCTGGCTCTACGGACTTCAAAATAACGCATAAATGGCCTTGAGTTCTAGTAGCTATTGTTTATTTAAGGTTGAAAATTAGGTTGATCCTAAGATTAGGCAGCATGCCTGTTGAGTAACATGATTTTTACGGTCTCTAATTGATGAACAATCGTGCGAACATGGGTGTTAAGCCAGTTGTAGAAAATAAGTCCAAGCATCGCAATCAAGAGACCACACGCTGTTGAGATCAAAGCTTCAGCAATACCGCCCGTCACTTGTGATGAGGCATTTTGTATATCGTCTAATACTGAGAACGCGTTAAACATACCGATAATGGTGCCAAACAAACCAAGTAAAGGTGCAAGCGTAATAACTGTATCGAGCATCCACAATGAGCGATCAAGGAGGGGAACCTCATGCATCAATGCTTCTTCTAAATGTCCAGCAATGGCCTCTCTGGGGGTGCTATTGGGTTCGTCTAAATAGGCCATGACAACCCTGTAGTGTGGGAGGTCTTTGTTGGTTTCAGCGAAATTTTTTGATTTTAAAGATCCAAGTGAGTCTTCTGTTTTAACGATACTCATTAAATCTTCACCACTTTTTTGCATGTTCAGCAAATGCCTTGTTCGCTCAATAATGACTGTTAATGCGACAAAGAAAAGGATTGTCATGAGGTAGAGTGTGCCACCTGAGTGATTCGCTAATTCAAATAATTTTTCTGTATTCATTTTAAGTTTCTCTATAAGGGAAAAGGCCAGCATGTTGCTGGCCTTTTAAAAGTCACAAAATCACATTGATTTAGAAATCAGCTTTTCCAGAAATCATGTAACTTCTTGGAGCTTGGAATGTTGCCACTGTAGACTGACATGTAGAAGAGCTAAAGTTCGTACAACCACTTGCGCTCAAGAGATTTTGGTGGTTATCAAGATTGAATACACTTAATTGAACTTTTGCGTTCTTAAAGCCAGCTCCTGGAGTTCCCTTGATCGTGTAGGCGATATTTACATCGGTGTTGTCGTAGTAAGGAATTTGACCTAGTGAAGTTGAATTCAATTGATCTCCAACACGCTTGAATATCAAGGATGCATTCCATGGGCCCATGTTATATAACAGACCGATGGCAGCGGTCATGTTTGGAGCCTTAGGTACTTCAGTGCTAGCTGCTCCAGGATTTGGAGGAGTGGGTCCACTTCCCTCAACAGCAGACACTGTTGCAGGTGCTGTGCCTTTGAACATTGCACTATTGATGGTGTAGTTTGCATACAAAGCATAACCTTTACCCATCATGTAAGTTGCTTCTGTCTCAATACCTTTGTAAACAGCACCCCCACCATTGGCATACTGCGGGTTTGTATATTGGTAGGGACTTGGCGCTACGTTGATCATGTAGTTTTCGATATCGATGTAATAGATATCCGCATCTAATATCAGGTTGTTTTCTTTATGAACAGCACCAATTTGGTAGTTGGTAGAAGTTTGGGGTTGTGGTGCAGCGCTGCCGTTTCCACCGTATTGCAAGTAGGGCACTTGCATACCTTGTGCATATTGGAAATATACAGAATCAGTTGGTGTTAACTTTTGATTAATAGTCAAGAAAGGCAATGAAGCTTTAAACTCGTAATTAAAGTTTTGTGCAATTTGAGCCTTTTGGTTCGATGCTGAGGCAAGGTTCATGGAGTAATCCATGTACTTAAATCCTGGGGTGATGGTTAGACCAGGAGCTGCAGCCCACTCATACTCAACAAACGGTTGATATTGGTGCCAATTAGCGAACTGCTCTGCAAAGTTACCAGAAGTAACGACACCAGCTGGTTGTCCGTTTACGCCTTGAAGAATAGTGTTTTGAGTAGACAAATCGGCTTCTAAGTTATGTCTGTGCGTATTGGAGTACTCATACCAAACACCAGCTCTTAAAAGACCTGAATCGTATTTTTGAGTCGCTTTAAATACATCCCCATAAACTCTGTATTCGTTTAATTTTAAATAGCCAGGCACATCAGTTGCATTGGGCATGGTTGATGCCGGTGAACTGGTTGCTATGGTGCCGTTTGGCAAATTCTTAGTTGTGCTGATACTAAGAGTAGTGCCTTTTGTAAAGTCATTACCAGCAATAGTGTTGTTGGTGTAGGCATAAGAGTAGGTGTTGTTGTCAGTTTGCAAACCTGAGCCTAAATCTGATTGAATACGGATGTATTCAAAATCAGTTGTCTTAACTTGAGTGTTGTAACTTGAAAAACTCTGTGAAGCTGGATTGCTATCAGCTCCGAAATTACGTCCATAGGCGTTCATTTGAGCAATGGTTGCAGGTCCTGTATCTGAGTTATCAGTGATCGTTTTACCAGGAGAAGCAAACACTGTGAGCAATGATTTCTCGCCTACAGGACGTTGATATTTGATTGTTAAATTTTCTTCGTAGATATTTTGAAATGTGAGGTAAGTGTTACTTTGTAAGTGTTGTACATTGACTTGCAAAGTCGCATCGCTACCTGCCATTCTTCCGCTTTCATAGCCCGCACCAACTAACTGAGTGCCCCAAGTGCCAAGAGATCCGTAGATGCTGGTAGATTGCTCTTGTGAAGGTGCTTTTGAGAGGATGTTTACACTTCCACCGTATGTAGCGAATCCGATATTACTTGCATTACCTGGACCACGCTCAATAACCATACCACCAATCACTGGAGCTGGAAAATAAGCTGTAGAGTGGTGAGTAGGACCGTTGGTATCGCCAAACGGAATTCCGTCAAAAGTTACGTTGTACTCACCATCAGAGAAGCCCCTGAGTGACATTTTTTGATCAGACAAGCCAGGACCATTGGTCGAAGGAGTTGTCGCAACGCTTGGTGCAATTCCAGTAATCGTGTTGAAGTTACCAGTGATAGGTGTTGATTCTTCAATATAAGTTCTAGAAATGATTGACTGTGGCTCACCCGTGTTTAAATTTGACTGAGTAGGAGCAACAGAAGCAGCCGTTCCACGCTCTGCTCTAACGCTGGTAGTAGTGGCTGCACTTCCGCTACCACCAATAGTACCTAAATCAACTGTGTCTGCAATTGCTAGTTGATTTGCTGAAATAGCTACGATTGCAAAAGCAACTAAGCTGCTTAGAGGTTTGCGTGCAAAAGGACAATTAGAAATCATTTAATACTCTCATTGAAGTTAAGAAATTTGAACTGTTGCAACTATAGCTATCGAATATTACAGATGAGTTGCAAAAGTATGTCAATTGGATGACTTGTTGTAATTGAGTAACTAATATTAAATTTTATTAATTATTTCTAATATTTAGAAACTGTTATGTAAAGTCATTTTTTTGAAATAATAAATTTATACACTTCAAGTTCAAAACGCACATCTCGATTAGTTCGAGAGTAAATACCAAAGTAACACGGAGAAATTAATGACAACTCGTAAACAACAGTCACATTCAAAGAAACTAAGTGTGATTGCTCTTTCAGCCTCATTGTTGGCTTTAAGCACAAGTTTGATGGCTCAAACAACAAGCAAGCCAATTATCGGACTAGCAAGTGACGACGGACCTGAGCCGATCGTAAGCGTTTATGGTGTTGCTGATGTTGGATATGCATTTGTAAAACACACACTCCCCTTTAGTGCTACTTTCCCAGCAACTATTGCATTCAATACACAGCCCACAGCAACGATTGCTCCTGGAACACAGGGCGGCGTAATCTACAACGACGGAACAAAAGCTGGATACGGTTTAATCAACGGCGGAATCCAAGGTTCACGCTGGGGTGTTAGGGTTGGACTTGATTTAGGTGAGGGTGCTAAAGCCAACTTGGTTTTAGAGTCAGGAATCAATTTGCCTGATGGAAGTTTAAATAATGCTGCGACCACGATTACTCAAAACAACTCTGTGAGCTCATCAACCAACTTAACCGGTGCAAACCAAGTTAACGCGAACAGCTCTCTAAATGGACAACTCTTTAATAGACAAGCCTTTTTGTCTGTCTCTGACCCAGCCCTTGGTACCTTAGGCGTTGGTCGTCAATACAACTTTATCTATGATGTATTGAATGAATATGATCCAGTTTACTTCTCACAACTTTTCTCACCCCTTGGTCTTTCAGGAACGCTCGGTGGTGGTGGCGGTATCTCTGAGGATACTCGTCTTGACAACAGTGTTAAATACACGGTCAAGAAAGGTTCTGTTAACGGTGGCTTGATGTACAAGTTTGGTAATACAAACACAAGCGATCCAACCAGTGGTGCAGTTCTTAACTTCGGCTATTCAGACGGAGCCTTTGGTGCACAATTTGTTGCCGAGGAGTTCACAAACGCTATGAAGCTTACCTCCTCAGGTGTGCAGCTATTTAATTCTCAGTCAGCACTGTTTTCTGCGAAATACAAGTTTAAAAATAGTTTGACAATCAAAGGAGGTTACGAGATTTATACTCTGGCTGCTCCAGGTACAACTTCAACAAACTACAGTGGCGGCGTAAATTATTATGGTTTAACAGCAATTAACTCTGCTGGTACTTCAGCAACTTACGGTTCACTGCTTTATTTATCTGACGGTATTGCACAAGGTAAGCCTAACAAACAGTATTCAGTGGCATTTGTTGGAGGTGACTACAACGTAACGCCAAAGGTCAACATTGCTGTTGGTTTATACGACTTGCAAACAATGGATAGCAATGGT
>CAIWAO010000058.1 GCA_903910745.1 uncultured Burkholderiales bacterium | reverse complement strand
GTGTGCCTGTGGATGCACGCATAAGTCATGGTGAGGCGCAAGCCATGTCCATGCAGCAGCAGACGAAGCAGGAATATTTGATTGCGAAATCAGATGCCCCGACTACAGCGCCGAAAGGCGTTTAGTCGCGGGTATTTCACGGACTTATGCATAGAAATATGCTAGATGTATGCTAGATGTATGTGAGGGTTGTGTTGGTTTTATTATATTTTTTGATTCCAAAAGGGTATAACTATGGCAATTAAGTTATTTGCATTTGACACGCCAAACGGGCGAAAAGTATCTGTTGCGCTCGAGGAGATGGCGTTGGAGTACAGCGTTCAAATTGTTGATATCACTAAAGATCAACAATTCGAGCCTGAGTTCTTGGCGATCAGTCCAAATAATAAAATTCCAGCGATCATCGACTCAGAGGGACCAGAGGGAGGTCCGGTGTCTGTTTTTGAATCGGGTGCAATACTGATTTACTTGGCCGAGAAAACCGGTCAATTCTTACCCAAGAGCTCCAATCAACGGATTGCAGTCCTGGAGTGGTTGATGTTTCAAATGGGAGGGTTCGGGCCAGCCCCGGGGCAGGTGCATCACTTTATTGGTTTAGAGAGCACGGAAGATAAGCGGTACGGCTTAAACCGCTTTATGACAGAAACCAGGAGGTTGTACAAGGTCATGGACCAACGACTCGCCAAACATACGTATTTTGCAGATGAGATTTCAATTGCTGACTTTGCAATTTTGGGTTGGGTTTGGAGACACCCTAGGCATCAGGTTGATTTGGCTGATTACCCAAGTGTAAAGAGATGGTATGAACTCATGATGGATAGAGCGGCGGTTAAACGAGGTTTTGAAGTTAAATTGCGTTAGTAGCTACAATTTAACAAATTAATCTATAGGCGTACAAATCCCACTAGAGATGGTGAGGTACTTCACATTTTGAGTCTGAACGCTAGATGTGCGCGACATCTCACCACTCATTCGGTCTATCGTTAACTCTGCGGTTCGTATCTCCTTACCCAGTTGACCATTGTCTAAAGGTTTAAGGTCTTGGGCATAGTAGGACGAGGAGATCTTTTCTTGGGAAATAGTGACCACTCTTCTCACTAAACTATTGTTAATATTTGAATAACCCGAGGTCTGACCGTCAACCACGTCTTGAACGACTTGCTTGGTAATGGGTTTGCCGTTAAAGGAGGACTTAATGGTTTGTTCCTTATCACGCTCAAACATGAGTATTTCTGTATAGGAATCATTCTCTGCGTATTTGACCTTGTTTTTAAAGGACGTGTAGTGACTTACACACTTTAAAGAGTCGGCACAAACGAGTTGGCTAAGTGATATTAACGAAATAATTAAGCAAAATATTTTATTCAAAACCTTGTCTCTCACACATCACTTGAATCGATTATTCTGCTGATATGCCAGCTTGTTGGATAATTTTTTGATACTTTGCAAGCTGATTTTTAAGTGCCACAGCCAATAGCGGCGCATCAACTCCTCTGGGTGTTAGTCCTTGTGCAATTAATTGATCTGTAACTGATTTATCTTTTAAGGCTTTGTTAATTTCTGTATCCAGTTTTTTTATCGCGTCCACAGGCGTACCTTTCGGTGCCATCAGAGCAAACCAAGAGTTAAATTCGTAGCCACTCAGTCCAGACTCAGATACGGTTGGAATATCTGGGAACTGTGCTAACCGGGCCGGCGTGGTGACGGCAATTATTCTTAGTTTCCCTGCTTTTGCAAGGGCAGTGACTGTGGCTATTCCTATGAATGCTGCGTCCACCTCTTGACCTGCTACGGCAATTGCTGCTTGAGTAGCCCCCTTGTAAGGGACATGTAACATGGTAGTTTTGGCCTGATTGTTAAATAGCTCCATTGCGAAATGCTGAGGACTACCGCTTCCACCCGATGCAAAGCTAAGAGGGGTCGAGCTTTGCTTTGCTTTAGAAATCAAATCAGCAGCACTTTTAATACTTGAGTCGACGGGTACAACAAGTGCCCACTCAACTGTTGCAATCAGTGAGACTGGATCAAAATCTTTCAAAATATCCCAGGGCATTTTGCTTTGAAGATTGGGGAGCACGGTCATGATGCTGTCGTTAAATCCTCCAAGTGTGTACCCATCTGCAGGGGATTTGGCAACGTGGTCTGCCCCTATTAAGCCTGCGGCTCCGGGTTGGTTGTCTATGGTGATGCCAACACCAAGAGCAAGAGAAACTTTTTGCATAACAATACGGGCTGCGCTATCAACAGCGCTCCCCGCGGCAAGTGGGACAATGATCTTGATGGGTTTGCTTGGGTACTCATTTGCTGAGAACACTTGCATACTTTGAGTCGCTAAAGCCCCGCCTAGCGCTGATTTGAGAATGGTTCTTCTGTGTATAGTTTGTAGCATGGGTTGATATTTCTTGTAAGCGTT
>CAIWAO010000057.1 GCA_903910745.1 uncultured Burkholderiales bacterium | reverse complement strand
CCATCATCAGTCCCAATTGAATAAAAGTTCTCTCATCCATTGTCAGTTGTTTGTAGGTTTTAGTCATGCAACATTTTCCTTTAAAAAAGTTGCACTTACTTTCTGAGCGCGCCTGCTTATAAATTATGGATTTAGGATTAATTGTTAACCATACTACTGTGCAATAATTGACAAATATTCGAGAAAATCATTGAGACAATCGCAGTATCAGATTTTTAACTATTTTTTAAAAACTATAAAGAAAGTAAGCATGGGTGATTACACAAATATGTCGGCTTATTATGATGTCATCATGACATCAGGTTATTATGATTACAAATTAATTGTTGATAATTTATTAGAACACGAGCCGTATCAACATGTTTTAGAAATAGGTTGTGGAACAGGTCTGATTTTGGAAGAGTTGGCAAAGAGAAAACACGTTGAAAGCATCATGGGAGTTGATCTCACACAGTCTATGCTCTCAATCGCACACGAGCGTTTAAAGGGTTTTAACAACCTTACGCTCTCCAATCAAAACGTAACTCAGTTGTCTTTGGATAAACAATACGATTTGGTGTTTTCTTACGGAGGAGTGTGGTATTTTGTTATCGACGGTGATCGCGAACCTTTTCTTGTAAGTCACATTGCTGACCCAGTTGCAAATGAGCAAGGTTTTGCTCAACTCTCTAAATTCATGATCAAGGGCTCTACACTCCTCTTGGGTATACAGGGTCCACATTTTGATTATGAGAAAGCCATCTCAAATGGAATGATTTATTCACAAAAAATTGATCCATGTGAGGATGGATTTATTAAACATTATTACTTGGCCGACAAAGGCCAAAACTTGATGGCTCAAACAGTTCAATACCGCACTTATGATTTTAAAAGCGCACAAAAATTACTTGGGACCTATGGGTTTGAATACCAAGTTGAATCTCACAAAGATAAACTCTTTCTACGTTTTATTAAAGTAAGCTAATAACTCTTGCTTTTTTTTCACTGCTCAGCTCTCAACTTGACGGCTCAAAGCTATAGGGAGTAAATTATGAAACTCCTTCTTTCAAAGTTCTTCTAATATTAGGATCCATCTCTGCATGTCTACTAGTGATAAACCAAAAATTTTCTTCATCGGTGTGGGCAATATGGGCAACCCCATGGCGCTTAACTTGATCAGGGCAGGCTACGCATTGACGGTTTATGACCAAGATCCCAAGAAGGCTGAAAATTTAATAAATAACGGGGCAACGTGGGTCAACTCCTTGAAAGAGGGAGCAAGTTCTGCAGATGTAGTAATGGCCTCACTTCCCGGGCCTCCTCAGGTTAGAAGTGTCATGTTAGGAGACACCGGTATTCTGGAAAATTTAAAGAGTGGGACTACAGTCATAGACACCTCCACCAGTGCAGTTGATTTGGTTCAGGAGTTGGTTGAGTTAGCTCTAAAGCGGGGCATTGACTACTTAGAAGCGCCTGTTACCAATGCTGTTGATTTTGCAGCACTTGGCAAATTGTCCATTTTTGTTGGAGGCAATGAAAAGGCGTTTGAAAAATTCAAACCCATTTTTAATGTAGTTGGGGAGAAAATCTTCTACGTTGGCAAGCCTGGAAATGCTGCAACTGTCAAACTCTTGACTAACCTTTTATGGTTTGTGAGTGCAGCAACTATTGGTGAGGCTTTGATGTTGGGCGGTAAAGCGGGGGTGCCATTAAACACGGTATGGGAGGCCATTAAATCTAGTGCTGGAAATAGTTGGGTTGCCGAGCACGATGTTCCCTCAATTTTTGCGGGCCATTATGATCCCAGTTTTTCCCTTGATTTGTGCGTCAAAGACTTAACTTTAGTCAACCAAATTGCTGAATCTCAGGGGTACTCCCTTACGATGGGGGGAGTTGCGAAGTCATTGTTTGAGCAAGCCCGGGCAACCTACGGAGGAAGTGTGGGTGAGTTACATGTAGCCAAGCTTCTTGAGGACCGAGTTGGGATGTTGCTGCGACCGCCTCACGGAATTGAGATTGAAAAGACTTCTATTAAAAAATTAAACAATTTGGACCAAGAAGCCATCCATGATCGTTCTGTTCAGGAGTCTTTACTCAAACAGTCCAAAGAAGTTATGCCTGAGGGAGTTGCTGAAAACTATAGGTACTGGGGAGATGATCACACGGTATTTGTAGATAGTGCCAAAGGTTGCTTCTTTACAGATGCAGATGGCCGGACATTTGTTGACTTTAGATTAGGATACGGCCCAATCATATTGGGCTACAGAGATGTTCGGGTTGATAGGGCAGTCATAGAGCAGATCACTCAACGAGGAACTTTAACCGGTTTTTCTACATCGCTGGATGCGAAAGTTGTTCAACAAATCAAGAATTTGTGCCCCAACATTGAAAAGATGAGATTTGCGAACTCAGGCACTGAGGCCGTAATGGGAGCGGTTCGCACTGCAAGAGGCTATACAAACAGGAAACGCCTTGCAATTGTTGAGGGAGGTTTTCACGGTCTTTATGATGAAATGATGTGGAAGTCAGACGTTGAAAGTTGGGATCCTAAATCCTCACTTGACCCCTCAGTCATTCCCTTTGGCGCTGGAATTCCACAGAAAACAAGGGACCTCGTGGACGTGATCCCCCTCAACAGCGATGAAGCCCTTGAAAAGCTCTTTCAACTTCGGGGTGAGGATTTGGCGGCCGTTGTTTTAGAGCCTATAGTGGGTAACTGCGGTAGTATTTCCGCTTCACATGCTTGGCTCACTAAACTAAGAGAGCTATGTACCTCCAATGGCACGATGCTCATCATCGACGAAGTTAAAACAGGTTTTAGAGTTGCCAAAGGTGGTGCACAGTCTTTGTACGGTATTCATGGGGACCTAACCAGTTATGCAAAAGCTATGGGTAATGGATATCCGGTTGCTGCTTTTGGTGGGCGCGCTGATGTGATGGACTGTGTCGGCGCAACTAAAGGGATGGTGGTACACGGGGGCACTTATACGGCCAATTTAGTTGCCCTAAGTGCGGCTCATGAAACACTGAATATTTTGACCCATACCTCTGCACTTCAAACTGTAGATAGGGTAGGGCATGAAATTCAAGCGTTATTAGGCCGTGTGTTTACAAAGGCCGGTATTGAGCATGCTTTTGCTGGACCACCTGCAATGTTTGGTATTCACTTTACACCCACAGTGCCCACAAATTACAGAGATTGGAGATTGACCAATAGCTCGCTTTATCAAAAATTTGCCTGGAAGTTGATCGACTTGGGTGTGATGCTAGAACCCGATTCAAGGGAGCCTTGGTTTATCTGCGAAGCTCACCAAGATCTTGACCTCGCATGGTTAGAGGAAACCGCACACAAAGCTATGCAAGCAGTGTTGTAAAGCACTTTACCGCTCCTATGCGTTATTGGGATTAAAACAATCCAATAATTTTGCCATTTGGCTGTAAGTCGATATTGTCCGCCGCAGGGATTTTTGGCAGCCCAGGCATAGTTAGGATATCTCCGCAAATAGCGATTATGAATTCTGCTCCCGCAGACAGACGTATCTCTCTAACCCCTAAGACATGACCACTCGGTGCGCCTCTAAGAGTTGGGTCGGTTGAGAATGAATACTGGGTTTTCGCGATACAAATTGGCAGGTGTCCGTAGCCCTGTTCCTCTAGAGAGTTCAAGCGTTCCAATATCTTTTTATCTGCATTGACGCTTGATGCCCCGTAAATTTTAGTGGCAATAGCTTTTATTTTGTCGATCAGGTGTTCATTGTCCTCGTAGACAAACTTAAAGTGATTGGGCTCGTCACACATTTTGACGACTGCGTGTGCTAATTCCTCTGCGCCCCGACCCCCTTGTGCAAAATGTTTTGCAAGGATCACTTGGGCTCCGTGGCTAGCACCGGTGGCTTTTAATAGATCAACCTCTGCTTGTGTGTCCTCGGTACGGTGATTGATGGCAACTACACAGGGAAGACCAAAATGATTTCTGATGTTATCGATATGACGCTCTAAATTAACCATTCCGGCTTTGAGGGCCGATAGGTTCTCCGCTCCAAGGTCTTTGACCTCAACACCGCCGTGGTATTTGAGTGCTCTTATTGTCGCAACTAAGACGACAGCAGAAGGCCTTAATCCAGACTTTCTGCACTTGATGTCAATGAACTTCTCGGCTCCCAAGTCTGCACCAAAGCCAGCCTCCGTCACCACGTAGTCAGCAAGTTTCAGAGCCGTTGTTGTTGAGATAACTGAGTTACATCCATGTGCAATGTTGGCAAATGGACCGCCGTGAATAAAGGCGAGATTGTTTTCAATGGTTTGAACAATATTGGGTGCAAAAGCATCTTTGAGGAGGGCAGTCATCGCACCTTGGGCATTCAAATCGCTAGCTTTAACAGGCGTTTGGTCTCTTGTGTATCCAATGACGATCTTTCCCAAACGTTCTTTTAAATCCTCAAGGCTTTTGCTCAAGCAAAATATCGCCATCACCTCTGAGGCAACAACTATGTCAAATCCGTCCTCTCTAACGAATCCATTGCCAGGACCACCTTGACCGATCGTTATCTTTCTGAGTGCTCTGTCGTTCATGTCCAGCACGCGCTTCCAAGTGATGCGTCTGGTATCAATGTTGAGAGCATTACCGTGAAAAATGTGATTGTCAATTAGCGCTGCCAACAAGTTATTGGCTAACGATATGGCATTAAAGTCACCTGTAAAGTGAAGATTGATATCCTCCATAGGGACAACTTGAGAGTACCCGCCCCCGGCTGCCCCGCCTTTCATGCCAAAAACCGGTCCCAGTGAAGGCTCTCTAAGGCAAATCAGTGCTTTCTTACCGATGTGATTTAACCCGTCTCCAAGTCCCACGGTTGTTGTAGTTTTGCCTTCACCGGCTGGGGTGGGGGAGATCGCAGTGACGAGGATTAATTTGCCATCTGGCTTGTTTTTTAAAGACTCAACGTAATCAAGTGAAAGCTTCGCTTTGTAGTGCCCAAAAGGCTCAAGTGCATCATCTGGAATAGATGTTTTTTCTTTAACCAAATCGATGATACGGCGTTTTTTTGCGGCTTGTGCAATTTCAATATTACTTGGCATGATGGATCAGATAGGTTGACTCCGCACAGGGAGGGTAGAGGTTAATTGGATTTTAAAAAATGGGCTAAATGTAATAGGCTAAATGTAATAGGCTAAATGTAATAGGCTATAGAGGAATGACTCGTCAACAAATTGGTTATGAATACTAATTTTTTTACTTCATCAATACTTGAACGACACCATAAAAACCACCCACCCAAGCACTGATGCTTGCTAAGGATGAAATCGCGAATCCCGGGCCCCGCTTCGCAGGATTTTCAACATACGCTTTGCCGTACCATAATCTTCCAATTAGCCAAATAATGCCAATCGCAAAAGCGCCTTTATCATCGATAAAGAATGCATAAATCCATAATGCGGGAAAGAAAATCAACACACCTTCAATCGTATTCATCTGTACGCGGTAAGTGCGCTCAAATATTTCATTGCCTGAAATTGCGGGTGCCTTGACTCCGTATTTACCTCTTGCACGTCCAACCATCATGGTGTTTGCGAACATATAAAGCAAAATCAATAAGGATATAAGAGATGTCAGGGGGAGGAAGTTCAAGGGGAACCTTTCTAATGTAGAAGTGAATTGGTGGCGAACCCTGCGAAGTTGAATTCTCAGGCGCTGATTCCATTCTAAGATTGTAATGTCCAATAAAGGTACTCTATACTGTTGAAGTGACCATGGACACCTTTGAATTTATTAGTGTTTTCACTAGCATTTAGATCCTCTTTCCTCATAACTTTTGCTCTGATAGGTTTTAAAAATTAAACAATGGCTTTTGTACCCCCACAGTTACCTAAAAAATTGGCTCAAATATTTCAAAAAGCCAATCAAAGCCATGTCGCAGGTGACTTAGAAGCCGCGAAAAAAGGTTATGGGGAGGTACTGATGCAGAGTCCGAAATTTTTTGAAGCACTTCATTTGATGGGTGTCCTTTCTTGTCAGATCAAAGATTTCTCGGCTGCTGTTGGCTATATTGACAAAGCTATCAAGCTCAGTCCTAATCCAGTTTTTTATTTCTCAAAAGGTGTCGCTCATCAAGAACTTGGGCAGACCGGTCTTGCAGAGATTGCTTATTTGCAAGCTCTTAAACTTCGACCCAAGTACCCAGAGGCCAACTATAACCTGGGAAATTTAAGGCGATCACAAAACAAACATGAAGAGTCACTAGAGTTTTTCGAACGAGCGGTCTCTCAAATGCCAGGTTATGTTGAAGCACACTACAACAAAGCAAATGCTTTAAAAGATATTGGAGATTTTGAAAGAGCTTTGCAAGCCTATGATCAAGTTATTTTCTTGAATAAAAACTATGCCCAAGCGTATTTAAATAAAGGGATGACTTTTAAAGAAATGAGGCTCTATGACCAGGCCCTAGAGTGCTACAGGGAATCTTTGCAGGTTAGGCCTAATTACGCAGATGCTTATTCAAATATGGGTATTTTGTACACAGAGCTAAAACTTTGGCGCGAGGCTTTGATGAGTTTTCAAGAAGCTTTAACCCTGGATCCAACCCATGCACAGGCCTTGTGGAATAAGTCACTATTACTTTTGCTTCACTCGGATTACAAGGGGGGCTTTGGTTTGTACTCCAACCGCTGGAGAACGGAGGTGATGATCTCTCCTTTGCTAAGCACTGACAAACCCTGGTTCCTAGACTACTCGGCTAAAGTTTCTAGACTGCTGATTTGGCCTGAGCAGGGTATTGGGGATGAGGTTATGTTTGGTAGTTTGCTAACTCAGGCGCATAGCCTCGCCGATCACTTGATTGTTCAAGTGGATCAGAGATTGATTGCGCTGTTTGAGCGATCATTTTCGGGGATCACATTCAAGCCAAAACATGAAATAGTGGATGAAGGGTTATACGACGCTCATCTACCCATAGGACAATTGGCAGAAATCTTTTGCCAATCGATAGAAGCATTCAATACCATTAAACCCAACTATATTTTGAGCAATACGGCTCGTGTGGATTTTTTGAAATCCAAACTCCCTCAAAACGGCAAGCCTACTATAGGGCTCAGTTGGAGTAGTAAAAATGACAAGAAAGGCAAGGATAGAAGTGTTACGCTTGAGCAGTTAATTTCTGCGATTACAGGCCAAGACCATATTGACAACCGCTTTGCTGGTGAAATTAAAGAAAATCGCTATAACTTTGTAAGTCTTCAATACGGTGCGATGACACAGGACTTGGAATCGGTTCAGTCTCAATTTGGTATTGAAGTCATTTCATATTCAGACATAGACAACTATTCTGATATTGACGGCTTGGCTGCTCTGATACAAATCTGTGATCTTGTGGTGTCCATTGATAACTCAACCGTTCATTTGAGTGGTGCACTGGGCAAAAAAACTTGGGTTCTCTTGCCCTATAGTAGCGATTGGCGTTGGGGTCTGGACAGCCAAGAGAGCAACTGGTACCCAAGTTTGAAGCTCTTTAGGCAGGAGCGAGCGGGCGATTGGTCTCAGGTTTTTATCAAGCTAAGTGAAGCCTTACAAAGCTTCTTTTAGAGTTCAATTAGCTCAAACGCCCAAAATTTTATGAATCCTTGAGGAGGCTGTTGTGTATTCGGTAGGAACAGTTTTACCATCCATTAGTCTTGAGGCGATCGAGTATGCAGCCAGTGTCGCTTCATGAAAGCCACACAGTATTAATTTTCTTTTGCCCGCATAGGTATTGATATCTCCTACTGCGTAAATACCTTGAGCACTTGTTTCAAAATTTTCAGTGTTAACTTTTAGATTTTTTTTCTCCATCTCTATACCCCAATCTGATATTGGACCGAGTTTAGGAGAGAGTCCGAGGCATTCAATTAAATAATCACACCTGAGATTTTGATCCTCACCATGGGAATCAGTGATCACCAGGTGAGTTATTTGCCGCTCATCTTCGGACAGTTTGAGGCCAGTTATTTGCCCTACTTTAAATTGAATTGAGTTACTTTGAAGAGATGATTCCAATTGGGATTTGAGTGAGTCATCTATTTCAAGTTGTTCTCGTCTGTAAACCAAGCAGATAGAACCGTGATTAGGGGTTTTCTGTGATGACGTTCGTTTTGCAAGTAATTGACTAGCTCTTAAGGCGGCCCTAACTGCGGACTCATTACCCCCGTAAATAATTAAGTGACTATCTTCTTCTAAGGGCTCATCTGGGAACTCATTAAAAACCTGAGCCTTTTGTTTGACGCTCGAATTGGGGTTGATTTGATCATTAGGTGATCTAAATGATGATCTGAAGGGGCTTAGATCGCTTAAGGGTAACTGTTTATGAACAAATGCACCAACCCCGCCAGCAATCACGACATACTTTGTTTCAAATCTTAAGCCAGTCTGCGTTGTTGCTTCATATCCGCTGGGTATAACCTTCAGACTCTGTACCCACTGGTTTAAGTGAAAGGTAGGTTTTAATGGCTCGATTTGCTTGACCAGTTGGTTAACCAGTTCTTGGCCTGTTATTTGGGGCGTTGCGGGTATGTCGTATATCTGCTTATCAGGATACAGAGCACTGCATTGACCGCCAATCATGGGGAGGCAGTCAACGATATGAGCACGGATGCCAAGAAGTCCAAGTTGAAAGACTTGAAAAAGTCCAACGGGGCCTGCCCCAATGATCAATACATCTGTTTGAATGGTCTTTTCTATTTTTGAGTTTGAAATAGACACAGATTTGTAGCGTATGAACTTAAGGCTTTTAAGTTAATTTAACTTGAGTAAAAAAAATCAGCGAACCAACTCACTGAGCTTACCTTCCTTGTCCTTCCAGTCGTCAGCGTCGGGCAGCGGCGCCTTGCGTTTTGTAATGCTAGGCCAACCTATTCTTGATAGCTCAGCATTCAAAAGAGTCATATGCTCTTGATCGCTTGGAACGTCTTCTTCTGCGTAAATTGCGTTAACTGGACACTCTGGAATACATACAGCGCAGTCGATACATTCATCTGGATCAATAGTGAGAAAGTTTGGGCCTTCCCTGAAACAGTCAACGGGGCATACATCGACACAATCGGTATATTTGCAGCGGATACAAGATTCAGTTACTACGTGGGTCATGACAGTTAGAGATAAATGATCTGAAATAAATTAATTAATCAATGCACAGATCGAAGCTATGTTCAATATGGTCAAGGAAATTAGTTAATTTTTTTTTGCTAAGATAGTATTTTAGTTCAAAACCTTGACCCCGGTATTGGAGGCTTGGCCAGGTTGGTTTTTTAAGCATCTGAGCGGGCAAATGCAGGCTTGGGGTTGATGACATCGCCCTGATAAAAGCCTTTAAAGTGCTTTAGCAAACGCTTGCCATGTTCTATGTCTTGATCGGCTCTAAGCTCTGCGCTGGTAAAGCCGGTTCTGGCCATTTGAATCAATTGATCAATTAAAACCTCTCCGGTTGCGCAGATATCGCCCTTAAAGCCCCTTCTTTTACGAAGCATCACTGCCTGGCTAAAGGCGCGACCATCGGTAAACTTGGGGAAATCAAGACGGACACTGTTAACACCCTCAAGAGCGACCTCCAGAGGATCGGCATCGTTGCTGAGTTCAACCACTCCAGGTTGAAGGGGGGCTGGTGCTGCAGCGTTTAAGTGGTAAAGGTTAAGTTCCATGAAAAATATTCAGTAAGGTACTGGTAAATGGTAGTTTGGACCAAAAGGGTAGTTTGTATGAATGAAGTAGCGATTAGCTCGTCATGACATCAGCCGGGGCTCGACTGAGTCGAGCTGCATTGGCAACCCCTTTGAATGATTCAAATCCAATTCTTTTTAGTGTATCTATGAAGGGTTCAAACTCTAGACGGTTTTGGGTGTAGTGGGTCAAAACTTCCTCGATTACCCCGACCACCTCATGAGCGGAGAAGGAGGGGCCAACCACTCGACCAGGAATTGATACGCCCCCTAAGTTGCTACCGTCTGAGCCTCCAAGAGTGATCTGGTACCACTCTTGACCATCCTTGTCCACACCCAAGATACCGATGTGTCCACTGTGGTGATGACCGCATGAGTTGATACATCCGCTAATGTGCAAGTCAACTGGCCCAATATCAAGCACTTCGTCTAAATCCTTGAATCTCTCGGTTATTGACTCAGCGACTGGAATAGAGCGAGCGTTTGCGAGGGCGCAGTAGTCTCCTCCAGGGCATGCGATCATATCGGTCAAGAGCCCAATGTTGGGGTCCGCCAAGCCAGCTTCTTTTGCAGCGAGCCAAAGGGAGTGAAGGTCGTTTTTGTGAACCCAAGGGAGCACCAAATTTTGTGCGTGAGTGACCCTAACCTCAGAGCAAGAAAACTTTTCACAAAGATCTGCAG
This sequence comes from uncultured Burkholderiales bacterium, assembly GCA_903910745.1. Lineage (GTDB taxonomy): Bacteria > Pseudomonadota > Gammaproteobacteria > Burkholderiales > Burkholderiaceae_C > Limnohabitans. The sequence continues at coordinate 27,047 of CAIWAO010000057.1, read as the reverse complement.
CTAGCTCGAGTTGCTGAGCGGTTGCGTCCCCAGGAGCTTGACCTCGTCTCTTAAAGGAAAGCGTAACTATTCTGTAGTCATCCAATTTGTGCGCGCTGACGTTTTGTTTGAGCCACCTTGTGAAGCCAGTTGCGTGCTCGCTGTCTGAAGCAGGTTGTTCATTTGATGTAAACGAGGAAACTGCCCCTTGATTGTTCCTAACTCTCTTTGGAACTTCAAACAGGGCAGAGACACGAGCCAACTCCTTATCCGTGATGGTGTGTGGCGCATGATCCTCTTTGTGAATTCGCTCAAACTCTGAGTCCACCTCTTGAGCAAACCTTTCACGTTCGGCTTTGATCAAGATTTTGATACGTGCTTTGTAAATGTTGTCTCGTCTACCCCAACGGTTGTAGACCCTAACAACGGCCTCGATATAGTTTATAACTTCATTAGCAGCAAGGAACTCTTTCAAAACGGGCGCAATCAGTGGTGTGCGGCCCATGCCGCCTCCCACCAAAACTTTAAAACCCAAGTTACCATCTTTATCTTTATGCAATTGCAGCCCTAAATCGTGCCACGCAGTGGCAGCTCGGTCCTCAGTAGAGCCCGTAACAGCTATTTTGAATTTCCTAGGCAAGTACGCAAACTCAGGATGTAGGGTGCTCCATTGGCGAAGAATCTCGGCATAGGGTCTTGGATCTGCTATTTCATCGGGTGCGATACCCGCACGCTCATCGCTTGTTATATTTCTAATACAGTTACCACTGGTTTGAATACCGTGCATATCCACACTTGCGAGCAAATCCATCACATCTGCACTTTTATCGAGCGGGATCCAGTTGTATTGAACGTTTTGACGAGTTGTGAAATGTGCCATCCCTTTTACCAATCTGGGGCTAGGGATCCTTGCAGCAGAGTTGGACGTTCCAATTTTGTCTTGCATTGCCTGAGCATGTTCAAACAAGTCTTTTGAGGGTTGATCAAACTCTCTTGCTATGGTTGCAAGTACACGCAGTTGTGCTGAGCTAAGCTCACCGTAGGGCACAGCCACACGAAGCATGGGGGCGTAGCGCTGAACATACCAACCATTTTGAAGGCGCAGGGGCTTAAACTCGTCTGAGCTTAATTTGCCAGCATGGTAACGGTTTAATTGATCCCTGAATTGAAGGGCGCGATCACGAATAAATTCTCGATCAAAAGGGGTGTATTGGTACATGATTTATTTGGGAGCACCAAAAGACTTATCTCGTTGGTGTAAATTTGGCAGTTTCTACGTTTTCAGGATGAATACTATAGCCATTTGGAATATAAAACCAAAATACTAATTAGTTTTAGCCATATGACTTTAGGAAATATTAAATATTTTAGGTCAATCCCTTATTTTTTTAACATTTTTGCTAGATTTCTCTCTATAGGACAAGGTTCCTGGTGAATTTCACACACAAGGACTTCAGCGCACAGGGGGGCCAAAGCAATCCCCTTGGATCCAAGACCCGTTAAAACTGAGAGACCAATGGGTAAACTACTTTGAGGATCCATGAAGTTTTGAACCCAAGGGAGTCTGTTTCTGGTGTTGCATCTGAGCCCAGTCCAATGTTGAAAATTTGATTCAACTTTGTCAGAAGTCACTACATCATACGCAATTGGATACAAGCACTTTAACTTTTCTAAGTTTTGTGAGTTGAGTTGATTGATATTTTTTTCGGGACTCTGGTATTGATCTGTAGCTAAAGGTTCACCGATTGATGTTTTTTTAGAACCCATCTTGGGCTGGAAAGATAATACCTCATCATTCAATTGTGAATAGTCAGAGCCTTGATAGGTTGAGGCTTTATCTAAAGTGGTCTTCAAAGCTGAACTTAACCGTTCGAATGTCGACCCCGCATACCATGCCCAGAGTTCACCTGAATTAATTGTCGGCGTATTTGTTTCGCTGGATTTTTTTAAAAATGGTTTGAGGTGTTGATTGAGTTTGTGCTCAGACTCAATTTTGATTGGTTTACATACAAAACTACCCGCGCCATTTACGGGAAAATTGAAAATATTTTTAGCCTGCTCTTTCGTTAGATTGCCCCACGTGATTTGTCCCCGCGTTATTTCTAGATTAATTTCAGAGGGGATAGCCGACGAGTCATTTAAATTCAGCTCTGAGAGAGGTGAAGGCCCTTTTGATAAAAGGGTTAGTGGCTCTAGCAAATATTGCGCATCGTAAGAATTGGCAACAATGACGTGGTCCCAAACATTGTGTTCCAAGTGATTTGAAGGCGGATGGTCACTAGCCGTTGGGGGTTCTGATTTAATCTCCCACTTATGGATTAAATCATCAGCCGAGTATGGCTCTAGTTGATTACTTTGCTCACTTGATTTTGTTGCCTTCTTTAGTTTGTAGGCAAGTAATTGCGTGATCCTCTGACCTGCGCGAAACTCTATGTTGGGGTGTGCAAGTAGTTCACGAACTAAAACACCGCCCTCAACCCATCCGCCTTGAGAGTGCCATATATCGGGTGATCCAAACAAATGACTCGCTCTCAAATCCGCTTTTGATTTGTACTCAAAGGTGAGCTCATACCAATCTTTAGCTTGTTTGGATTGTAGAAGCTCAAAACTCTGTGGGTCAGAATGTAGTTTCTTTAAAGGTTTTGGAATTGGTCCATCTTTACTTGCGCAACCCGGGTCTATTTCCTTGTCTGGATTGATAAGGTAATCCTGATCTTCCCTTACTAAATTTGGTCGCGCCTCTAGTACACCGGTGCTTTGCCAACTTGATCCTTTAGAATCAATTAGAAGTTGCGAAAGCAAACCGCAGGTGAATCTAACACCTGCTCTGCTGAGCTTTGATTGGGGGTTATCGTCCTTGCTGATTTGGGTACTAAAAATACCAACGGGCACACCAGATGCAGCACCTGCGGGCTCCTTCAAAAGATCAAAAACAGTGACCTTCCAACCTCTTTTGGCCATTGCATAAGCCGCACTCGCACCAGCTAAACCCGCGCCAATAACGGCACATCGTCCTTGGAGTTGAGTGTGGTTGTCGAAATTTTGGGGAGATTCTTTAGAGTTGAATTGGGTGGTACCCAAATGTTTTCCAAAGTAAACAGCCTCCAATCGGTGTTTTTTAGGGGAAAGTCCATTTAATTTAGTGCATTTAAAACCGTGGATTTCTAGGCTTTTCACAACCTCCTCAGTTACGCACCAAGTAGATAGGGTTGCTCCTGCCCGGGCTAGGTTTGCAACTCGGCCCAGTATTTTGTGAGACCACATTTCAGGATTGACTTTTGGACTATGTCCGTCCAGGAAAACCGAATCTGCATGCAGATCCAGCTCAAGAATAGATTTGTCTATATCTCCAATACACACCAACAAAGTGATCGCTCCACCTTCAAACGATAGCCTGTGAAATCCCGGTATCATGCCGCGCCAACTCAAGGATAAACTCTTTGCTAATTTATGTAGTTCAGGCCATGGTTTTGCACTGAAAATTAAGTCCTCCACCGAGACGGGGTATTGCTCAAACGAAACATATGTTAATCTTTTTGGCCGACTCATCGGGTCTTGATTTAACCAATGATCCCAAGTAGAAAGAAAATTCAGTCCCAGCCCAAACCCAGTCTCCAGTATGGTCCAGTGCTCTTGGTTATGCCAACTTGGGTTGGTTCTCCAAAGCTTTGCACCTTGGATAAAAACGTCTCTGGACTGGGCAAGCCCCAAGTCCTCAAGTTTCAATGACCTAGCTGTTGTATCGTTTTCAGAAGATTGAGAGGCAAAACTTCTGTAAGTATCGCCAAATACTTTACTCTTCGGTACCCCATTGGAAGTCCATTCAACGGGGCTATCCGAACTATCAGGCGCCAGGTGGGGGAACATACCCTTGAGCTGTATCCGCACCTTCTCCAAAAAAGTGCTTCTCCATTTGTCTTGCCAAATACTGCCTTGAGCGAAGGTCAGCCAAGTTGAGTCGGTTTTCATTAACAAGCATCGTTTGCTGCTTGAGCCAAGCAGCCCAGGCCTCTTTACTAACCTGCTCCCATATGCGTTTACCAAGCTCTCCAGGGTAGGGAGGTAAATCAAGTCCCTCAGCTTCAGTGCCAAGTTTGATGCAGTTAACCATGCGTGCCATAGAGTTTAAATTCCTTCTAATTAAAATACTTTAAAAACGTTCTTGCTTTAAAGTTTGACATGCTAGATGATAATGGGTTTTTGAAAATATCTTAATTTTAGGTTTTTTTATGTCGTCAGATTTATTGAAAAATATATTCAATCCCCGCACGGCCAGTGCTGTTATTGCATTGGTTGGTGTAAGCCTTTTGTCATTTGGCATCTATCTCCAAGAGGTTGTGGGCTTAGAGCCTTGCCCTATGTGCATTGTTCAACGATATGCTTTTATCTTGATCGTTGTATTTGCTTTAATGGGCTATTTTCTTAATAAAACACGGGCATTTATAGTTTTATCTGTGTTGGTTCAAATTTTTGCTGTTTTGGGTGCTTTTGTGGCTGCAAGGCAAAGTTGGTTGCAGTGGTTCCCCCCCGAGACCATGAGTTGTGGGCGTGATTTGTACGGGATGATTGAAAATTTTCCACTTAAGCGAGCCATTCCCATGATATTCAAAGGCAGCGGAGACTGTACTGTGGTTGATTGGACTCTTCTGGGGGGATCAATTGCCAATTGGTCTTATCTATGTTTTTTAGCCATTATCACTTTTGTTGCAATAGTACAAATTAAAGCCTATAAGGCAGCAAAGGCAAATCATCCCAACCCATTGGGTTGAAGGTCCAATTTTTTTAAGGCTTGCCAAGTTCAAAGTACTTCAAGCTGAATAGAACCGGGATTTGCTAACCAAGTAGCAAACTCATCCGCTAGTTGCTCACTCTCACTCACGGCTTTTTGCCAGATTTTTATTCGAGTAGTTGGATCTTTCGCGTATCTGACAAAGTCCTGTCGGTCTGGTAATTTTGAGTTAGGCAATTTTGCCACCCAATTTGGATTTGGTGCCAATACGATCACTCTGTCTAAAAACTGAGTTGATCCGTGTCTCCATTTAAGAGCCTTGTCTAACCAGCCAGGAACAAGGGAGCGCTGGAAATGAGGGTACAAAACAAACCCTGGAGCAACTGAGTTGTAATCCCAGTGTAGGTGGTAGTCTGTGATTCCACCGTCCCAATATGCGCCTTTTGGCGCACCTGGGATACCAGATACTGAGTGCATAACGAACGGGATGGAACAACTTGCTTGAATGGCTTGGGTTAAATTTGAGGAATTCAACTCAACCTGAGAACTCTGAAATCCGTCTGCCCTCCAATCAAAATTCAAATCTAAGCACATCTGAGCTAAGTTCTCTACGTTGTGAGTCGTTGCGCTACTCACGTTCACTCTCTCCTGCGGCACAGAGAATAGTGTTCTCTCAAGCCAAATACCCAGTAATTGACGAGAGGCAATGTTAGATAGGTAGGCTAGGGCGTAGCCAGCCGGTGTGCTTACCGTACCTTCCTTGGCAAGGATATATTTACCCTTTGATGCAACTACGTTTAGCTTGAAGGTTGGGTGGTTTAGTACGTCTTTGACATGATCCGCAAAAAAGTCATTTAAAGTCTCCTTAAATTGGGCGCTCACCACTTCAGCTGATGGGCGTCTCTTGCCCCTTGGTATATCGTATTGCTGATGTATGTAATCGTGCTCTAAGCGCTTAGAAGCTAGAACTGGATCGAGCATGCAGGCGGCCCCCATACGCCAAGCGCCTATTGAAGCCCCAATTAAATCTATGAAGTGGGGGGATATTTGAGGGGCTCTAAGCCAATCGCCAAATATAAATCTGTCCAAAGGCCCAAGAAGTAAACCTTTTGGGCCTCCTGCAGCACCTGCAATTACTTTAATATCCTCAGGTTTTAGTCCGTTGGTTTTGATGTGCTTGAAGGCACAAGCACCAGCATAGATCTTCAGGGCTTGCAAAGTCAAACTTCAGACCAATTTCTTGACAAGCACGATACTTTTACGGTCCCAGTTGTATTTTTTGTTTCTGGCCGGGGGAAGCCACTCCGTGTCGACCACAACAAAGCCGCGCTTGACAAACCAGTGGTGAGTGCGTGTTGTAAGCACAAAGATACTCTCAAGCCCCATCGCTTTAGCCCTAGCTTCAATACGTTTAAGTAGTTTCTCGCCGTCCCCTTGTGACTGAGATTGGGGGGAGACAGTTAACGCTGCCATCTCTGCTGTTTTATTTTCAGTGTAAGGATAAAGCGCTGCGCATCCAAAGATGACGCCGTCATGTTCAATAACTGTGTACAGGCCAATATCTCTCTCGATCTCACTTCTTCCTCGTTTAACCAAGGTACCGTCACGCTCGAAAGGCTCTATGAGTTGTAATACTCCTCCTACATCTTCGTGTGTTGCCTCTCTTAAACTCTCGAGTTTCTCGTCAACAACCATCGTACCTATTCCGTCGTGCATGTAAACTTCAAGTAGGAGTGCACCGTCAACGGAGAAGGGCAAAATATGACTTCTTTCAACACCTGACTTACAAGCTTTTACGCAGTGCTGCAAGTAAAAACCCATATCTTGAGGGTTCACAGCAAGGGGGAGAGACTCCAATAATTTTTCAGCTGCGTCAAGAGGTAATTCCGTATCTATAGGATTGTCCTCACTCTCTGGCTCTAATGGTTTTTGAGGAATACCGGGAACTTCAGTTAAAAATATCAGTTTATCTGCTTGCAACGCAGTGGACACAGAGGTCGCCACCTCTTCCATAGATAGATTGAAGGCCTCTCCTGTGGGTGAGAATCCGAAGGGAGATATGAGTACAAGCGACCCCGCCGCCAGGGTTTGTGTAATTCCGATAACATCGACTTTGCGAACCAAGCCTGAGTTCATGAAATCAACCCCGTCCAAAATGCCTACTGGACGTGCGGTAATAAAATTACCAGAGATCACCCTGACAGTTGCTCCAGCCATGGGTGTGTTGGGCAGGCCTTGACTGAAGGCGGCTTCAATTTCATATCTAAGTTGGCCCGCTGCCTCTTGTGCACAATCCAAGGCAAAATCATCTGTTATGCGCATGCCGTGTGAGTATTTGGGTTCGTGGCCTTTGGCCAGGAGCTGTTCATTGACCTGGGGCCTAAAACCGTGAACCAAAACAAGGTTCACCCCCATACTGTGAATGAGCGCTAAATCTTGGACGATGTTGGGTAATTTTCCTGCCGCGATGGCCTCACCTGCGATTGCGACCACGAAGGTTTTTCCTCTGTGCATATGGATGTAGGGTGCAACTGCACGAAACCAAGGCACAAATGTAAAATTAAATACGGTTGACATGGTCAATTAATGAGGTTTTGTTGCGAAGTAGTTGCGGATGAACGCAGGGAGTCTTCTAACTTGAGATAATGCATCACTTCGTTTCGCATATCTGTTGCGAATTGTCCTCCATCTTTAGCCTAATCTTGCAATCTATATCCAACTTGTCCATTGAATTTCCCCAATCTTTGCCTGTCTCGTTGCGCAAAGGGGAAATTATGCAAGCAATCTGTGATCACCAAGTGATTATTGTTTGCGGTGAGACGGGCTCTGGTAAAACCACACAACTCCCCAAAATGGCTCTGGCTCTGGGGCGAGGCGGGGGAGCGCAACTGCCAAGCGAAAATGAGTCCTTAAAAGACTCAAAGTCATCACCCCGGCGGCGAATAATAGGTCATACCCAGCCCAGACGGATTGCGGCAACTTCAGTGGCTAAAAGAATTGCCGATGAGCTCAACTCCAGCGTGGGTGAGTGGGTGGGCTACAAAGTGAGGTTTCAAGATAAATTAAGCGCCTCTACCAGAGTCAAACTCATGACAGACGGTATCTTGCTTGCTGAGACTCAGACAGACCCACTTTTGAAGGCCTACGATACCATCATCATTGATGAGGCTCATGAGAGAAGTTTAAATATTGATTTTTTGCTTGGCCATTTGAAACAAATACTTCCCAAGCGACCTGATTTAAAAATTATTGTTACCTCCGCAACAATTGATGCAGATCGTTTTGCGAGGCACTTTGCGTCCAGCACTGGACCTGCGCCGGTCTTAATGGTCTCTGGACGAACTTATCCCGTTGAGATGAGATACAGGCCATTTGAGGAGGAGCGAGATTACAGTTGGTTAGATGCTTTGTCAGATTCCGTTGATGAGCTTTGGCGAGGAAAAACGAAAAATTCTGATTCAGACACGGCCCAGATATCGACCTCTAAGAGCGGCGAGCTAAACCCTAATGATGAAAATATTTCAAAGTCAACTGAGTCCGAAAGCAATGTCAAAAAGACAGAGTTAGGGGAGGGAGATGTAAATTTAGTGAGGTTAGAGGAGCGACTAAACAAAGAAGAGGTTGAGGAGGTTGTAGAGGCTGAGACTGAAAAATCTTCATCATCTCCTTCGCAGATCAATACTCCCAAACTTGCCACTCAACGCATTCCCACTATGGGGGATATCTTGGTGTTCCTGCCGGGCGAGCGTGAAATCAGGGATGCCATGGGCCACTTAAACGCCCACCTAGCTAATCGGGCTACGACTCGCCACTGTGAGGTTGTTCCATTATTTGCCCGTCTCACACAGGCAGAGCAAGAACGTGTGTTTCATACGGGTGGAGCCCCTAGGATTGTGTTAGCTACCAACGTCGCCGAGACTTCGCTAACCGTGCCGGGAATTCGATATGTAATTGATTTAGGTACAGCTCGTATCAAACGTTATAACTATAGAACCAAAGTCGAACAGCTCTTGATTGAGCCCGTATCACAAGCTGCCGCTAATCAACGAGCGGGCAGATGCGGACGAGTCTCTGAGGGCGTTTGTATACGCCTGTACAGCGCAGATGACTTTAATGGACGTCCCAGATTTACGGATCCTGAGATATTAAGGAGCTCATTGGCAAGCGTAATCTTGAGACTTAAGTCTTTACGTTTTGGATCCGTAGAGGAGTTTCCTTTTCTTGAAGCCCCAAGGCCTAAAGCTATTTCAGATGGGTATCAATTACTCAGCGAGTTAGGCGCCATTGATGAGGATTTAGGCCTGACCCGTGTGGGTTCAGAATTAGCCAAATTACCCCTTGACCCGCGTATAGGTAGGATGATTTTGGAGGCCAGGAGCAAGGGGGCATTGTCTGAGGTGTTGATCGTTGCATCCGCTCTAAGTGTCCAAGACGTAAGAGACCGCCCCCTCGAGCAACAAGGTGCTGCAGACTCAGCGCATGTCAAATTCAGAGATGAGCGAAGCGAGTTCAATGGATACCTAAAAATATGGAATTGGGTAAACGAGCAACGAGGGACCACTGTAGACCCAAGTGGTAGCAAAACACACAAACTCACCAACAGACAATACGAAAACCTACTAAAACAAAATTTCCTAAGCGTCAGAAGACTTAGAGAGTGGAGAGACGTTTACTCTCAGTTATTGCTCCTGATTAAAGAACAAAAATGGCGCCTCAATACTGAGTCTCCAACTTATGAGCAGTTGCACCAATCTTTGCTTAGTGGACTGATGGGCAATATCGGATTTAAAAGCGATGAACAAGATTTTTATCTCGGAGCAAGGGGGATTAAGTTTTACCGCCATCCTGGCGCACATTTAACCAAAAAGGCTCCTAAATGGGTTGTTTGTGCTGAGCTGGTAGAGACGACTCGTCTATTTGGCCGTGGGATGGCATCGATTGACCCATTGTGGTTGGAGAGTTTGGGCGAGCATTTGTTGAAAAGACAATTATTAGATCCTAAATTCGACATCCGTAAATCAGAGGTTATTGCGTTTGAGCGAGCCACCTTATACGGCTTACTCGTTTATAGCGGTAGGCGTGTTCCCTATGCTCGCGTTGACATGGTTGGTGCAAGGGAAATATTTATCAGGCAAGGTTTGGTTGAGGGGCAGTGGCTTGGGGCTTTACCATTTATCGCCGCCAATCAAAAAATGATAAGGAAAGTTGAGGAACTAGAGCATAAATCAAGGCGGCAAGATGTACTGGTTGATGAAGCACTTATTTTTGCGTATTACGATCAAAAAATTCCTTCAAATGTTTTTAATGCGATAACGCTTGAGCGTTGGTACAAAGAAGAGTCACAAAGGAGTTCCCAGCCTCTTTTATATCTTACGCAAGAGGAGTTGATGCGTCACGAGGCGCAGGGCGTTACTACGGATGCTTTTCCAAAAGTTGTAAAGCTAGGTGGTGTTGACTGTTCAGCAACGTACCTTCATGAACCCGCAGACGTTCGAGACGGAATCACCGTTGGGGTACCTCTTTTTGTGTTGAACCAAATCAGCGAGGAACGCGCGGAGTGGCTTGTTCCTGGGATGCTTAAAGAGAAAATACTAGCTCTACTGAAGAGCTTACATCAAAAACCTCGAGCTCGGCTGGTACCTTTACCGGATACCGCAGAACGGTTTGCCAATGAATTGAGTAAAGAAGGCGTCTTCGCTGTTGGATCGCTGATAGATGCGATGGTCAAGCTTGTAGTCTCACAAACGCAGGTCGAAATTAAAAGGGGTGATTTCAAATTAGAAATGCTTGCACCCCATCACTTCATGAATTTCAAGGTGGAGGGTGATGCAGGGCGTCAGCTCGCGATGGGCAGAAACCTTGGATCTTTGAAAGCCGAGCTCGGTGCGCAGGCTAGGGGTGCTTTTCAGGCTCTTGCAAGTTTGAAAACAAAGAACTACGGAGTTGATCCACATCAGAGTCAATTTGACTCCATAAATAATTTAAAAACAAATGCTACAAAGGGTAATTTACAAAATCCGCAAAATGACGTTATCAAACCGCCTGGGGGTAGAAGTGGAGCTGGAGGCGTTTTTGGTGAAATGATAAAAGATAGAGGACTAAATACGAGGGACACCTTTGCCTCTGAGTCCGCAGTCCTCCAGGCAAGTGTGCAACAACCTAGTCCATTTGAGGGTGCGTTTACTCAGTGGAGTTTTGGTGAACTTCCTGAGCTTTTGGAGTTAAGCAAAGGGGATCAAACATTAGTTGGTTTCCCTGCCTTGATCGATGAAGGCTTTAGTGTGAGAGTTGAAGTTTTTGATGAACCCAGCATTGCCAAAGCAAAGCACAAGGCAGGTTTGAGAAAACTTTTTGCGCTCCAAGTCAAAGACTCTATTAAATATTTAGAAAAAAATAATGCGGAGCTCGCATCTCCAATCGTACTTAATTTTGTTCAATCAATGAAGAACTTAGAAAGTGCATTAAAGTCTGAGCCGACAAAAGGGGGCGCAAATTCAAGTACTGCAATGACAATAGAGATCTTGAAACCCCAGATAATGGACCTGGCACTTGATAGGGCTTTTATGATGGATCCATGGCCAATAAACTCCACTCAGTTTGAGCAAAGATTAGTCGAGGGTCGTACAAGGTTAACTTTGATCACCACAGAGATATCTCGCTTGGTACAAACACTGCTCACAGAGTTTTGTGCATCTGCTCGTAAATTAAAAGACACAGGTGTAGGCGCTCAAGCACAAGGCGACATTGCAATTCAACTTCAAAGATTGATGCATAAGAATTTTTTGCTCGATACGCCTTACTCTCAGTTACAACAATTTCCGAGGTATTTAAAAGCGGTCTTCTTAAGGCTCGATAAATTTAGGGCAGATCCGGCACGTGACCTTGACAGGATGAAACAAATTGCTGTGTTGGAGCAGCAATTTTGGCGAGAATGGACTGCTAGAAAGGGAGTACCCGACTCAAGGCTCAGCGAGTTCAGGTGGTTGTTAGAGGAGTTACGCGTGAGTTTGTTTGCCCAGGAGCTTAAAACGCCACAACCGGTAAGCGTAAAAAGATTAGAAAAAGCTTGGACTCAACTCAAAGGATAGATTGTATTTGCCTTACCTTAAAGCTTAGCAAGTCTCTCTAGCGCCCTATTTAAAGTCTCATCTTTTTTTGCAAAACAAAAACGGATCGTTCTTTGATCAAATGCCTCAGCGTAAAAGGCGGACAAGGGTATAGCGGCCACACCAATCTCTGTCGTGAGCCATTTGCAAAAATCAGCTTCGCTTAAGTTCTTCTCCGAAACTTTTAAATCCTCAATGCTTGCGCACTGGAAATAGCTCCCCTCTGAGGGGAGTAGTTTAAAGTGAGTTCGTTCAAGACCATATCTAAATAAATCTCTTTTTCGTTGATAAAAAGCGGGCAACTCTAGATAGGGAGTCGGGTCTTGCATATATTTGGCCAAGCCGTGTTGCACTGGGGTGTTGACCGTAAAGACATTAAACTGATGAACTTTGCGAAATTCCTGGGTAAGGGTGGGGGGGGCTGCACAGTAAGCCACCTTCCAGCCCGTAACGTGGTAGGTTTTACCAAAACTTGAGATGATAAATGCGCGCTCAGCAAGACCTTGATAACTGGCTGCACTTAAATGCTTAAGGGGACTGAAAACCATATGCTCATATACCTCATCACTGATGAGGAATATTTCAGTACCACTTAGAAGTTGCTCGAGTTTTTTCATCTCCTCATCCGTCCAAACAGTTGCGCTTGGGTTATGGGGAGAGTTAACGATAATTGCTCGAGTTTTACTCGTGATCGCAGCCCTTATTTTCTCAAAGTCAGGTCTAAAAGTACCCGGTGTTAAAGGAACCGCTACGACAGTGCCCCCTGCCATGTCTATATTGGGTACGTAACTATCATAACAAGGCTCTAGAACGATCACCTCATCACCTGGTCTGACGATTGCCAGAACTGCATTCAAAATAGCCTGGGTAGCTCCTGCGGTCACGGTTATCTCAGTGACAGGATCATAGTTTTTAGAATAAAGTGTTTGAATTTTCTTGGCAATTTCATTGCGCAACTCTAGAACACCAAGCATCGATGGATATTGATTTAACCCCTGATTCATGGCGGTACTGACAGCGTCTACCAATTTGGGGTCGCAATGAAAATCAGGAAATCCTTGCCCCAAATTAACGGCATTGTTTTCTTGTGCGAGCGCAGACATTACCGTAAAAATAGTTGTCCCTATTTTGGGGAGCTTTGTTTCTAAGTGCGGAGTCATGAATTGAATAGTGTGTTTAGCGGTGAGAAAATATTTAAGAGCTTAAGACTTTATTGATTGATTCTTTGGTCAGTGTTGGATTTAAAAGAATTGCAAACTCATAAACAAAGTCTCTTAAATAGGAACCTTTTTTGAATGCAAGTCTTGCTATGTTGGTCCCAAACAAAGAGCCACCAGGTCGCACAATAAGATCATTATCAACTGTTTCTTTCATTGCCATTTCGGCAACTATCCCAACCCCAAGCCCAAGTCTGACGTATGTTTTTATAACATCAGAATCGATGGCTTCAAGAGCAATTCGAGGGCTTAAATGCTTTGCTGAAAAGGCTTGATCAATTCTTGTTCGGCCTGTGAAAGAAGGGTGATAGGTAATAATGGGGTGTTCAGCCAAATCCTCTAGTTTTATTTCTGCGATCTCCAGTAAAGGGTGTTGTGGTGGAATTACCAAAACGTGTTGCCACTCGTAACAGGGAATAGTCGCAAGCTCACTGTAATCAACCAAGGACTCAGTTGCTATCCCAATTTCGGCATTCTCCTCTAAGACCATTTTGGCTACATCACTTGGGGAGCCTTGGTGTAGGCTTACATTTATTTTTGGGTATTTGTTTCGTAAGTTGGCGACGGGCATTGGTAAGACATATCTTGCCTGAGTGTGGGTGGTGGCAATTGATAATGTGCCACTATCCTCTGCACTGTATTGTTCACCAATGTGTTTAAGGTTGTTCACCTCACGCAAAATGATCTCAATACTATTTAAAACATGCTGGCCTGGCTCAGTAATGCGCTTAAGACGCTTACCGTGACGCGTAAAGACCTCGATACCAAGCTCCTCCTCTAATTCGAGTATGGCTTTGGAGACTCCAGGCTGAGATGTGTGCAAGACCCGCGCGACTTCAGTTAAATTGAGATCTCTGCGAACGGCCTCTTGGATAAACTTAAATTGGTGCAAATTCATGCAAGATATTATATCAATAAACACATAAGAGACGCTCTCCTTATGATGTTAGGTCATGACGGTGCGACTTGAATCAAACTACCTTTGATGTCAAATTTGATGCTGGATTTAGTGCCACATCAGCTATGAGATCAAGCACTCTAGGATCCTCACCCACAGAGGGGGCGCAGTTGATCATTATGTTGGGAAAAGATATTTTGAGCTGATCAACCAACAAAGGAAGATCTTCTCTGGCGTGTTTACCGACCCCTAGGAAAAGGGGCGTGATTTGCAACTCTGTACAGCCGAGTTGCACCAATTCAGCTGCAGACTCATGTAATGTGGGCTGAGTGAGCTCCAAGTATGCGCAGCGTACAGGCGTAGTTGAGTTCTTTTGCCCAATCCGGTTGGCAATGGATTTGATTGGACCGTGCCACAAGGGGTCTCTGGAGCCGTGGGCAAATAAAATAATTGCTTTCATTGTCTAATGACCAACCAACCAAAGGCAGTTAGTGAGAAAAGGGTATAAATAAGCCCCGGCGCCGCCGCAGCGAACCAGGGAGCCCACTGATTGATGTTTCCAATGTATCCGAATACGTTGTTGAGTAAGAAAAAACTAATACCGATCATTACCCCAAAGAAAACGAAACTAGTGATGTTTCCACTTCTAAAGTGTAGGTAGGCAAAAGGCAAAGCCAGTACCATCATCACTAGGCAACTTATAGGGTAAAAGAGCTTCTTCCAAAATTCAATTTCATACCTCTGTGAGGATTGAGAGTTTAAATTTAAATGTTGAATATAACTAAATAGATCAAGAATACCCATACGATCAGGCTTAAGCAGAGCCACTGAGACCATTTCTTGTGTAATGCTATTGGGCCATCTAAATTCAGCCTGTTGGGTTCTTAATGCAGGCTTTACGAGCTTTGAGGAATCTATATGCAAATTATTAGATAAATTTTGTATTTCCTTAGCGCTTAATTGCTCTACTTGGCTAGATTGGGGAGCAGAGTTTTTTGATACTGTATGGGCTTCAATAGCCTTTGTTTTATTTGTAGTAATTTGCGATTCATCCCTTGGCCCTGTATTAAGTGATTTTTCGTTAAATTCAGCGGATTGAGGTGTGAATTCATCTCTTTGCACATTCCTTAGGATCCAAGCACTTTGATTTGATTCAAACTCTGCATGTTTCGCTAGGGTAAGGGATATCAACCTTCCTTGATTATCAAACTCAAATATCCTTACCCCACTCATCTGACCATCTGGCGTTAAAGCTCCTACGTTAACTGCTTCATTGGTATAGCTTTGTTTTTCTTTTAACCACGCACCTGTATGACCAACCGTAATTTGACCAAGAAAGCGTGATTTCAGCAATTGAGCATACCTGTCACTTGCGGGGGAAAGATAGTCACCCACGACAAAAGTTACTAAAGAAAATGCCAAGCCCAAACCGATAAGGCTCTTAAGTGCCAAAACGGGCCCTAACCCGCTGGTTCGCAGAATTGTGAATTCAGAGGTTTGAGCCATTCTTGAGAGTACATAAATACTGCCTATTAAAACTGTTATGGGTAGTAATTCGTACAAATGGTTAGGAATATTTAGGGCTACAAAAATAAGTGCATGTGAGACCTGGTAGCCTCCAGGTTGAGACCCTCTGACCCATTGAAGTTCATCAACAAAGTCGAAGAAGAAAAAAAGCCCCACAAACCCTAAAGTGATGAAGGATACTGCAGTAAGAACTTCGCTGTAGACCCACTTTTGCCAAGTTTTCATAATTCAGGTGAGTTCCTTGTTATTTTTTTAGAAAAGCCTGAAAAGTGAGCTCGCAAATTGAAAAAGCTCCAATTTTTGTGCCTAGCAGTCAACCACGTGGCAGCCAGTAATAGAATAAAAAAATGGAAAATCAACATCATAAAGGGGGATGCCTTACCGGCTTCGCTGTAGTTTTTCCCAATATTTACCAAATTAAAATAAGCAATAAAAGTAAAGAGCGCGAGCATCAAGGGGGCGCTCTTGCCTGCCCTGGGATTGACGCTTGCTAGTGCTAGAGAGATCACTATCAGGTTGAAGGATGTGAATACCAATCCGATTCGAAACACCAGTTCTGAGGAGTTTTGCGCACTTGGATTCAAAACTAAGAACAAGGTGTCCAAGGCTCTTGGTACGGGTTGCCCGATGTTAAGGTCTGTCTTGCCGATTTGGGCTCCGTATTCTTGAAATTCACTTAATTTCAGAGTTTCTCCGGTATTGGAGTAGATCAATTGCTGTCCGTTATTTAAGATTAAGAATTTTTCCCCTGTTTGTTTATTCTCAATGTGACCGTGAAGAGCCGTGGTCATTGTTTGTTTATCACCCTCTTTAGTAGCAATGAACACATTGTTACCCTGGCCTTTAACGGTAGAGGCTTTATCTATAAAGAATACCCTTTGTCCATTTGCAGATTCTTGAAATTGGCCGGGCGTAACCCGCTCTAGGTCACCCCTTTTTTCAAATCGATCGACAAGTTCTTGGATTTTCTGATTTGACCAGGGCCAGACAAAAAGGGATAGTCCAGCAATTAAAACAAGTGTGGGGAATGCAAATCCAATCATGGGCTTGAAAAAACTCCCAATCCCTTGGCCGCAACTTAGCCAAACTACCATCTCACTGTCCCTATAAATTCGGGATAATGTACCCACACATGCGATAAACAAACTAAGTGCTAGTAAGATAGAGAGGTTGCCCATGATGGTGTAAGCCAGTACCAAGGACACTTCAGAGGGGTTCACACTCCCTTTTGAGGCTTGACCAAGAGTGCGAATCAACATAATGGTGACCACAATGGTCACCAAAATGACCACTGTGGCGCCAAAACTGCGAGACAATTCTCGTCTGATTGAAGATTGAAATAACATGTTTGCTTAAGGAATTACTTAATTATGAACTTTGATTTAAAAACACTGACCCATTCGACTGCTTTAACCCACAAGACTGATTTGATGGTGATAGCAGTTAAATCTGGTGTTCAAAAAGCAACTACTTCCAAATCCAGTCCAATCCCTGTATTGTCGCAATATTTGAGCTCTATTCAAGCAGAAGAATCATTTGAGGCAAAAACAGGTAAAACCCTACTTATCCTAAAGCCATTACATGTTCAAGCTAAGCGTATCATGTTGCTTGGGGTGGGGGACGGGTCTGCCGCTCAAATCCGAAAGGCCGTCAATACATGTTTCTCCAGTATCAAATCCCTTAAGTACAAGGAAGTCACTGTATATTTTGATGATTCTTTCACTGAATTTGATAAAGCCATTAGAAATTCAATCATCGCCGTCACGGATTCACTCTATCTTTATACAAAGACTAAACCCAGTGCGAAAACAGAACACTCTAAAACCTCAAAAAATCCTGATTCAAGCTCTTCGGCTGGTTTGATATCCGTGACTTTGGCTGGGGCTAGCGCCAAATTGGTTTCTAGCAAGAACGTATTTGATGAGGTCACAGCACTTTGCGAAGGAGTCGAGTTGGCCAAAGAGTGGGGTAACAGGCCTCCTAATTACGCAACCCCCACGCACCTTGGGCAAGTTGCTCAAAACCTAGGTAAAACCTCTGGTATCAAAGTCAATGTAATGGGCCCAAAGGAGGTTGAAAAATTAGGAATGGGGTCATTCATGTCTGTTTCTCAGGGCTCCTCTGAGCCACTGCGTTTTATTTCTATGGAGTACAGGGGAGCAAGGGCAAAGACCTCGGAGCCAATCGTTTTGATCGGTAAGGGTATTACTTTTGACACCGGAGGAATTTCTTTAAAACCCGGTGCCGGCATGGACGAAATGAAGTTTGACATGTGCGGAGCCGCGAGCGTGTTAGGTGTTTTTAAATCGTTGTCTGTTTTAAAGCCAGCAGATTTGCACGTCGTGGGTCTGATCCCTACTTGCGAAAATATGCCTGATGGTGGAGCCGTAAAGCCCGGAGATGTCGTGACCAGCATGAGCGGGCAAACAATAGAGATATTAAACACGGACGCAGAAGGAAGGCTGATACTGTGCGACGCTTTGACGTATGCAAAACGGTTTAAACCTAAAGCTGTAATCGATATTGCTACGCTGACTGGTGCATGCGTTATCGCTTTAGGGCACGTCCGAAGTGGACTATTTTCAAACAACGATACACTCGCAAGTGCATTAGAAAAAGCAGGTGAGGATTCACTCGATACCTGCTGGCGCATGCCTTTGGATGATGAATATGCTGAGGCGTTAAAGTCTAATTTTGCAGATGTAGCCAACGTGGGTGATAGAGCAGCGGGAAGCGTTACAGCTGCAAAATTCTTACAACGTTTTGCCAACGATTTTGCTTGGGCTCATTTGGATATTGCAGGTACCGCTTGGAAGAGTGGTGGCGCTAAGGGATCTACCGGGAGACCTGTTGGTTTATTGATGGAATTTTTGCTTAGGCATTCAAAGAATGCAATGAAACCAAAATCAGCAAAATAATATCTTTAGAGCACGAGTTTGAATTTTTATGACCGAGGTTACATTTCACTTAAATGCAAAAAGCAAAATGGATTATTGCTGTCGACTTATTAGAAAGGCCTATTCAAATAATGCAAAAGTGGTTGTGAAAGCTCCGAGTGATACGATTAAGTTACTTGACCAAGCACTTTGGAGCTTTTCTAAAACCGACTTCATACCTCATGCCCAAACAAGCCCTGATTCAGCGTACCTTGGGTTATGCCCTGTCATATTAACTGACTCGATTGAGTCCTTAGATAAACTTCCTCATCATGAGGTTCTTTTGAACTTAGGTGATGAGGTGGCTCAGGGCTATGAGAAGTTTGAGCGTGTCATTGAGATCGTTGGCTTGGAGGAAAATGACAAAGTCAAAGCAAGACTTCGTTGGCGCCATTATGCTCAAAGAGGATATCCAATTTCAAAGCATGAGGTAAAGTAGAGCATGACTCACCCTCCTATACCTGATCAACTCATTCCAACTTTGAATGAAGTGGTACCACTTGAGGGTGCTACAAGCATTTCTAAAGATGATTTGTTGATGGAGGCCAAAAACAGTTTACAAAAAATTGCCAACTCTCTCAATCAACCCACCTTGAGAGCACCCAAAGAAGATATCCCTCATCAAATAGCCGATCAGGTTCTCGCAATCGTAAGCGCTAAATTGGTTAAGATATTACCTGACATGATGAGAGAGGCTGTGGATGAAGTACTTATTCGCGAGATGGAAAATGGGAGTAGTATAAATACCAATCTGAAAAAACAACAGAACTAGTGAGTAGTGGTAAGATTAATTAACGTTTATTTTTTTATACAGGAGTTTCTGATGAAATTGAATCCGATCGCCATATCAACAATATTATTGTTCGGTTTGTCCGTAAATTCAAGTGCCTCAGCACAAGAAGTTCAGGTCGTAAAGATAGGGCACGTTGGCCCGATCAGTGGTGCTCAAGCTCACTATGGACGAGACAACGAGAACGGTGTAAGGATGGCGATTGAAGAGCTAAATGGACAAAATATTGTCATTGCAGGCAAGAAAATAAAGTTCGAAATTCAAGCTGAAGATGATGCCTCGGATCCCAAGCAAGGCACTGCTGCGGCTCAAAAATTGTGTGACTCTAAAGTTGCTGGAATTGTCGGACATCTTAATTCAGGTACAACAATACCCGCTGCCAAGATCTACAATGACTGCGGAATCCCGCACATCACAGGTGCAGCAACAAATCCTGCTTTAACCAAACCAGGTTACAAAACAACTTACCGAATTATTGCTAATGATGATGCACTGGGGCGGCGTTTAGCAGTTTATGCATCTGAAAACTTGCACCTAAAGAAGGTCGCTATCATCGATGACCGCACTGCTTACGGACAAGGCGTTGCTGAAGTATTTAAAAAGACAGCCCTATCAATCGGGATGCAAGTTGTAGATGAGCAGTATACAAACGACAAAGCTACCGATTTCATGGCGATATTAACCTCAATTAAATCAAAGTCTCCTGATGCGATTTTTTATGGAGGTATGGATCCTCAAGGTGGCCCTATGCTTAGACAGATGGAGCAATTGGGCTTGAACAATGTAAAGTACTTTGGAGGCGACGGTATCTGTACAACTGAGGTGGCAAAGTTAGCAGCCGGTGCTAAAACACTCACGAATGTGGTTTGTGCAGAAGGCGGTGCATCTTTGGCAAAAATGCCAGGTGGGTTGGCGTGGAAAAAGCGTTATGATGCCAAATATCCAGGGCAATTTCAGATCTACTCACCCTACACTTATGACGCAACTTTTGTCTTAGTAGATGCGATGAAGCGTGCCAATTCTGTTGAACCTAAAGTGTATATCCCAAAGTTGGTGGAGACCCATTACAAGGGCATTACAGCTGATATTGCGTTTGAGCCTAATGGAGAGATCAAGAATCCCGCCACAACTTTATACACTTATAAAGACGGCCAGAAAACCGCGCTGTAAGCCGCTTATATTTGAGCTCTTGATGTCCCCGAAAATTAAAGTAGGGGACGTTATCAAAAACTAGATTGAGTTTTATCTTTTCTCATCTGTGATTGAGGGGAGATAAGTCATTGGCATCCAATTTTCGTAAGGGGTGCCTTTCTCCATTTGGTTGATTCGCCAAGTCCTATCCTCGTCGGCAATGCATTCCAAATATGCTGGGGTATCAGCTTTATAACCAACAGACTCACAGCGTGGGCCAAACTTTTTTTGAGACCAGTCTTTTCTTTGTTGCACAGATGTGCAGCCAACTAATAAGCTGAGACATAGGACCAAAGCGCCAGGTTTGGTCAGGTATGAGGGGGTAAGATATTTATGCATTTTATGGTTTGGCGAAGCTCAAAGCAGCCTCAAATTCCCCTTAATCTTAACCTAAATAATCATCAAACTTTTTTGTCGATTTTTAAAAAAATGTAGTTTAGAGTGGTTTAATATTGTTTTTATTGGATATCAATTCATAATTAGAAATGCGAACCCTTGCTCTTAGTAAATTTTGTCTTTGGTTAGAGGACACAGACCTTAGCCAAGCTATCCAGGTATCTGACGTAATCGTCCCCTTGACTCAAATCATTCATATTTTTGCAGTATCCGCAGCGCTATCCGCGTGCTTGTTGATTGCACTGAGATTGTTGGGGTATTTTGCAGTTGAATTTTCGTTGTCCCATACGTTCAACAAATTCTGGCCTATCTTTAAAGTCTCTACTGTTGTTCTCCTAATGAGTGGATGCATACTCATCATTGGTGAGCCATCTAGATCTCTTGAAAATACCATTTTCCAAACCAAAATGCTTTTGCTTATATGCGTTTTTGTAAATATTCAATTTATCAAGAAAACTTTTTTTAGCAAATTAATAGATTGGAAAAATCCAGTTGAACTTACAAACGAATTAACCACGACCGGGAGGACATTGGCCTTGACCTTAATTTCTTTATTAATTTTGATTGTTTTTGCTGGCAGGTGGATTGCGTACACCTAGCCAATCCATAGATTGGTATTTGAGTTGTAAATCAACAGGATTTTAGGAAAAAAATGTGTTTATGGAATTAGATGGAATATTAAATTGGCTTTTTGAGACGGGTATAGCTATCTCGATAAGAGAGAACGACTGGTTGTTTCCCATGCTTGAGAGTTTGCATGTCCTAGGGGTTACGGTTTTTTTAGGAAGTATCATTTGGGTTGACTTAAGAATCTTGCGATTTGCCAACAACGAGCGCAGACTTCAAAAGTTTGTTAATGAATTACTTCCCATAACTTGGCTTATGTTCGTAGTTGCTGTTGTTACAGGCTTTGCTTTATTTTCCTCAAATGCGGTTAACTACGCACACAACATATTTTTTCAACTGAAAATACTTTTTTTATCACTCGCTGGGTTGAACATGATTGTTTTTCATGTTTGGTACCACAACCGAGTTTTGACCGATGACTTAAGTTATCCTTCACCACTGATTGGCGCTGAAATATCAAATAACTCTCAATTTCGTGATGTGATTTTTAAAGTTTCCTTTTGGGCCTATGGTCGCTGGTCAGCGGTTCTCTCGGTTGTATTTTGGATTTTCATAATAGCTTTGGGACGTTGGATTGGGTTCTCTATTCAACCTACCTTTTCCGGTTAAATTATTAAGGAGTCTCAATTGATGATTCGTTTGATGTTTTTACGTCGTATGAGCTATGGACTATTGCATTTGATGCTGATTGCCACGGCCCTGAGTATTTGCCTATCTCAGCCATCCTATTCAGCTGAAAAAGTTATCATGAATCCAGCTCCAACACCAAAGGACTGGGCTAGTATTTCAAATTTGCCTGATTGGTCAGGTGTATGGAATCCTAAAGTTACGGATCAAGACTTACAGGTCAAAACAAATCCTCCCCCCTGGAACTCCAAAGCTGCGGCGCTTATTCAGCACCAGATGAATGAGCTAAAGGAGGGTAGACCCTTTTTGGTTTTTTGGGGTTGCTTGCCAGAATCTATGCCTTCTTGGATGTTGATAACCCATAACGCAATGGAAATTTTGTTTACCCCGGGAAGAGTAACTATGCTGGGTGAATCTGACGGCAACCGTATACGTCGTATATACACCGATGGACGAGCCCACCCTGAGGACCCTGACCCCACATTTCATGGACATTCGATTGGAACTTGGGAAGGGGACACCCTGGTGATTGATACTGTGGGCATCTTACCTCAAGCCTATTTAGCAATTTCAGAGGCGCTGGGTGTGCCAAACAATGGAGACATGCATGTGATCGAACGATTACATCTTGCTGGAAAGGATATTTTGCACGATGATTTAGAAATCATTGCTCCTAAAGTATTGACCAAGCCTTGGAAAACCACGCGTATATTTTTTCGTCAACGAGCTAGGAAATTTGATATCGTTGAGGGTACATGTGAAGAAGGTTACTATGCGCCAAAAGTTGACAAAGACGGATGGTCTATATTCGAGAGGATAGAGCACGATATTGGCGGCAACAGAATTCCACCGAAGTAACAAATTTTTTTAGGAGTTGATGTGAATTATTTAAATCAGTTGTTTGTCAGTTCAGTCCGAAAGTTAAGTCCGGTATTTTTTTGTACTTTGACTGTGATTTGCTTTTCTCATACTAGTGCTAACGCTCACCATTCAACAGCGATGTTTGATCACACGAAAAGTGTGACTATTGTTGGA
Organism: uncultured Burkholderiales bacterium; assembly: GCA_903910745.1. Taxonomy (GTDB): domain Bacteria; phylum Pseudomonadota; class Gammaproteobacteria; order Burkholderiales; family Burkholderiaceae_C; genus Limnohabitans. The sequence continues at coordinate 3,989 of CAIWAO010000057.1, read as the reverse complement.
ACTGTCAAAGAGGTTCAGTGGACTAATCCCCATGTGGCTATTTTCATCAACGGAAGTGTAAGTGGTGAGGAGCCCTCCATTTGGCTAATGGAGATGACAAGCCCAGGAAATTTAGTTAGAGATGGGTGGACTCGCACTGCAGTGAAAGCCGGGGATAAAGTAACGGTATCGTTTAGCCCTTTAAGAGACTCAACAAAGGGTAAGGGCGGAGCGCTTAAGAAGCTAGTATTGACAGATTCAGGAAAAGCATTCACCGCAGATATACGAGCCGCAGAGAGACCTAATATTGGTGAAGAGCCTGAAAAGTAAATTTGTAAAAGTAAATCAGTTAATTGGTTTTTATAAACTGCTACCTGTACCATAAAAGCACAGCTGGTATGAATCCAGCAATGGATAGTCCAGCCAAAAGTCCCAAACTCAGTTTTGCTGATTCTTTGCTTGATAACACATAGGCATATATGCCTTTAGCAAGATTGTTCATAGAGGTCGCAATCAGTATTCCAATTGATGCGACCTCTCCCGGAGTTAAATTAGGTACCGCTTGAGTAAGTCCCATAATAAAGGGGTCAACATCAGCAACTCCCATAATTAATGCAAGTGTATAAACGCCTGAATTGCCGAAATAATCAATTGAGACGTGTGTCACGACAAGCATGACGACAAATAAAATAGCAAAAACTAGCCCAGACTTAACTTCTAAAGGGTTATGTCCCTTTGACTCGTGTTGAACCTCATCAAGGCGGACATCGCCAAGTCTTGACCAAGCATACCCACCCACCAAAGCTAGCAGTGATAAGCATACGAAGGGAATCCAAAGTATTTTCATAATGATGGGGTTGAAAAGCCCAAGCAATACAATAATTCTTAGATACATCATGCCAGATGCCATCAAAATTACGCCTGAAATCAGCTTTGGAGCAGATTCCTCTTTAGACTTTCTTGCCAGTGCTACTGTAGTCACTGTTGAGGAGTAAAGCCCACCCAAAAGAGCAGTTAATAGCAGTCCATCTGCACCTTTAGAGAGTTTTTGTAAGACGTAGCTTCCGTAAGAAACACTGCTAACAGCAACAACGACCAGCCAAGTTTTAAATGGGTTAATCTGATATTCAGTAAAGGCCTCATTAGGTAATAAAGGCAAAACAACAGCCAACAACAAAAGAAATTTCGCGAAGGTAAGGATCTCACCTTCGTCAATTTTTTTAGCCAATTGACCAAGCCATATTTTCAGTTCTAAAAGTAAGATATTGATAACTGTTAGAGTAGTCGCTAACCAAAATAAATCATGACTAGCTACTACCCCCATCACGTAAGTTGATAAAGCGGTCATATAGCTAGCAATGGTGGGGTTCCCAACAGTGGTTAATTTATGCCAATAGGCTGTCAACAGAAATAGAGTTAAGCCGATAAAACCAATTGAAACTAAAGTCAGATCATCCTTAGATATTGTCGAAAGCGAGAATCCAATCAGACCTATAAGTGGATAGGTTCTAACCCCTCCAAACGAAATGTGATCTTCTTCAAATTTTTTACCTTCTCGTTCTAGGCCGATAATGAAGGTTAAGAAAAAAACAAACAGTATTTGTATGCCTTGATGCGGAATCCAGCCTAGGTATTGCATATCGTTTAATGGTTAAATATTTACTCAAAGTGACGGTCTAAGCTGATGAAGATATTATCTAAATATCTACCAGATATGAGTGGGCTGTTGGTTATCGCAGGTGCAAGCCATTTATGCTTGAAATAGGAATTGATAACCCAATTCGGGCCTAAAGGTACCTCTACAGCTAAAGCCGCGTAGGGGGAAATTCCCCCATTTGACGAATAGGCGCTAAGGCCAGAAATTTGCGACTCAGCTGGAGTGATGCCGTAAAAATAATTAACATATTTTTTGTCTTTGTAATCAAACCCAATAAGTGGATAGATATTTATGGATAGTGGTAATTTAACTTCAGCAGCATATGTAAACTCAGCCATTTTTCCACCCTTAGAGGCATTGAAGTCGTTAAAGCCGTAGATAAAAAAAGCACCATAGGGTGTCAACTGAAAGGTGCCCAGTCCAAGGGGTACAGGTAAATTTCGAGGGTTTAGTAGTGTATAGGGACTTGATTTAGGTGTGAATCCCTCTTGGTTGTATCTGCCAACGATCTCTAGATATCCCATACCTATTGGAATCGTTTTAAATCCAAATGTATCAATTCTTGCAAAAAAGCGATCATAGTCAAAATAGGCGTAGGGAAGTATTTGCGTTGATGATTCACCGGTGTGTGTGAAGCTATTTTGATAATAAACAGCCACACCAATGTCACCTTGGATTCTTTCTTTAAGGTCTCCCTCAGATTGGGATTCTATAGTTTGTGATAACGCACCAGATAGATCGAAAAAATAAAGTAGGGCAAAGAGCAGAAGTTTATTGCTAGATTTCATAAGCATAGGAAAAACTAAATCAGATCCTACATTCTACAGTGTAAGCGTCCGGTGATGTCATCTTGCTGGTAACTTAGAGGCTTAGTACATTTGTGTCCATTATGGATTGTGGACACATAGACACTATGGAAATTAAGCCCCAACGCAAACCCAGGGTCAATTACTCTGTTGAGTTCAAAGAGCAGATTGTGGCTGCATGTCTTCAGCCTCACGTCTCGATTGCCTCCATTTCAAGGACGCACAACCTGAATGCTAATGTCGTGCACCGCTGGGTCAGAGAGTTTGAGCAAAAGACCGATCTGCCCGCGCTGGGAAGTCGATCCCAGCAAGCCACTTCGCCAGGTTTCATTCAAATCGAAGACCAATTGACTGAAAACCATTCCGACAAAGCTACGCTGATTCTGAGTTTAAGCAAAGCTGATCTATCGATCGATATTGAATGGCCCGCGTCTCGTGCCTTGGAATGCATGCATTTACTGAAAGCCTTACTTCTGTGATCCGCATTGAGGAAGTATGGCTCTCAACTGAGCCCATGGACATGCGCGCAGGCCTAGATACTTTATTGACCAAGGTGGTGCTCGTCTTTGGTTCTGCTCAGCCCCACCATGCCTACCTGTTTGCCAATGCTAGAGCTAATCGTATGAAGGTCTTCGTCCAAGATGGTTACGGAATGTGGTTGTGCACGCGGCGACTCAGTGAAGGAACATTTAATTGGCCAAGAGATTTAAAGCTGTTGAAACACACGATGAATATGGAGCAACTCAGGGCGCTAGTAGTCGGTCTGCCATGGCAACGAATAGGAGCCACAAGTGTGATCAAAAGTGTTTAAATTATGAGTAAAAATCGATTGAGAAATCAAGAGGAAATGTCCCAATTGTTGAGTGAACACAGTATGACAAAATACACTCATGTTCAACGCAGACTTCTCTTACAAAGGCTCTATTGCACAGCAGTTGCAAGGCAAGAGTATCGAGGACGTTATTGCATTATTTGAAGAGCATGCTCGTACTGCTGCACAGGCCCTTGCGGAAAAGGATCAGATCATCGTTCAGCGTGACAAGCTCATTGCGCAAACGAGTGATGACCTACAAAACACCAAAGCACTCAACGAGAAGTTAACGTTTGAGTTGTCTTACCTAAAGCGTCAACGCTTTGGTAAAAAGAGTGAACAACTCGGTGGTGAACAAGTAGAACTCTTTGAGGAGTCTAGACTGGCTGATATCTCAGCCGTTGAAGAAGAGATCAGCGGCTTAGGTGTTCAAGTCACCGTTCCTCAGCACCAAAGACTGGTGGCTAAGCGCCAAGCGCTACCTGAGCATTTGCCCCGCACTGATATTCACCACGAAGTAGAGTCCACGGCCTGTGGCTGCGGACATGCGCTCAAGCGCATTGGTGAGGATGTATCTGAAAAGTTGGATTACGTTCCAGGCGTCTTCACTGTTGAGCGCCATATCCGGGGCAAGTGGGCATGTGCACACTGCCAGACGCTGGTTCAGGCTCCTGTGCCAGCCCAAGTCATTGATAAGGGAATCCCAACAGCAGGACTGCTGGCACAGGTGATCATT
>CAIWAO010000056.1 GCA_903910745.1 uncultured Burkholderiales bacterium | reverse complement strand
TTGACCCGCGACTAAGCTTCGCTGTAGTCGGGGGATGCGCGAAAATTTTGCTCAAATGCTACCTTGCATCAGGCAGTTCTATTTTTACTTCCAAAACTTCCAAGTTATCTTGGCGCTCCAAATTAACTTTGATGTCTTCGGCATTTATTTTTACGTATTTGCTGAGGACAGCTATCAAGTCTCTTTGTAGCTCAGGTAAGTAATCTGGCTCTGCTGCGTTTCGTCCAGTGCGTTCGTGAGCTAAGATAATTTGTAAACGTTCTTTTGCAACGTTTGCGGACTTCTTTTTCTCACCAAGTAGGAAAGACAGGATGGACATGAGTTACTTCCTCCCAAATAGACGCTGAAGAAGTCCAACTTTTTCAGCTTCAATGAAACGCAGTGGCTTGTCCTCCCCAAGGAAACGGTCCACAACATCTAAATATGCCTCTGATACTTCAGTTTTTGCAAGATGAACAGCGGGTACGCCTTGGTTTGATGCCTGAAGAACGTTTTCGGACTCAGGTATCACTCCAATCAAAGGAATACGCAAAATATCTTGAATGTCCTCTATAGATAGCATCTGGCCCTCCTCAACACGGGTAGGGTTGTAGCGTGTGATGAGTAAATGCTCTTTTATGGGATCAGAACCATTAATAGCCCTTAGGGTTCTACTGCTTAACATCCCAAGAATTCGGTCTGAATCTCTCACAGATGAAACCTCAGGATTAGTCACGACCAGAGCTTCATCAGCGTAGTGCATTGCCATTAGTGCACCGGTCTCTATGCCAGCTGGGGAGTCACAAATGATGTAATCAAACTCCATCCCTGCCAAATCTCGAAGAATTCTCTCCACTCCCTCTTGTGTTAAAGCCTCTTTATCGCGGGTTTGAGATGCGGCGAGCACAAAAAGATTTTCCGTGTGCTTGTCCTTGATGAGGGCTTGATTGAGTGTGGCCTCGTTATTGATGACGTTCACAAAGTCGTAGACCACCCTGCGTTCGCAACCCATAATAAGATCCAAGTTACGCAAACCCACATCAAAGTCTATCACCACGGTTTTGTACCCGCGTAATGCAAGCCCAGAAGCGAAACTCGCACTAGTCGTCGTCTTACCAACTCCACCTTTACCAGAGGTTACAACTACTATTTTTGTCATCGATTTGAGTCCTTCATTTAATATAAAAACTTACCAATAGTTTAGTTAGGTTGCATTACCAACTTATCATCTATCAATCTGATTTGAGCCGATTTACCCGCAACCTCCTTAGGGATTGGGTTATCACTTGTTCTGTAAACTCCTGCAATGGAGATTAATTCAGCCTCTAAGCAAGTGGTATAAATTCTTGCTTCTTTATTTCCTCTAGCACCCGCTATAGCTTTTCCTCTTAAAGGGGCGTATACGTGTATGTGGCCATCGGCCATGATCTCTGCTCCGGCATTCACCATAGCCATCACAATTAAATCTCGACCTTTTGCATATACGTGCTGCCCAGAGCGAAGCGGTTTGTCGACAACTAATGCAGAAGTGGCATGGGGCGCCTCTAAAACAACTTGCTTGGGAATAGCCTCATTGGATTGAGTTGGGTTGCCGACAATTTTGTCATTCATAGTTTGCTGTGATGTGTCCTTGTTCACAGGTGCTGATTTTGGATCAATGGCCTTGCTTTTCATCGGTTGCCCGATTTGAGCATCTGTGACTAGGAATAAACCAGCGAGCTCAGCCCATGCCTGGTGATTAGGGTTTTTAGATCGCAATGCAACCGGGTTCATTTTGTGTTGCTTTAACTCTTGGTAAAGCACTGAGACATCTAAAGATGGGTTGTCTTGCTCCTCACCGATTTGGGTAAGGTCAATCATTATTGGGTCATTATCAAAGAAGTCAGGATGTTTGGAAAACCGAGACTTAAGGTCGGCTATCACTTGGCTCAAGTTATTTGAGCGGATAATGACACTCTCTAAAGGTAAGAGAGTACTCTTGATATCAAAAGAAAGTGTGTTTTTGGAAGCTTGGGTTGAAGACATCGTAAGTTGTTGTATCGCATATGCAGATATTGAAAAAACGTTTTGTTCCGCTAGGATGTTTGCTCAATAACCTGCTTGTCCGCATAAGATTTGAATTTTCTCAGAGTTAGAGGCGTTTTTCTGTATAAATTGATTTTTTTTTCACAAATTCGCAATAACTCCGTCTAACATCACTTTTTAGTATATTTTTGAAGCCGCATTGATTTTTGAATCATTTATTAGATCTGATTTTGTACAAATAAAAAAATAGCCCGCCAATCATGAGTTCACTGATACTCTTAGCCATCTATTTCTTGGTTTTATTGATGACTTTCTTTATCTCATCTAAAACCGTCCAAGGCCCCTGGTTTTTTTTACTGAGAGCTTTTTTTCCAAATTGGAAGTTCTACCATGCCTTAGGTTGGCAACCCCAATTGCACGTAAAAGTAAGGATCAAAGAACTTCGCAATTTTCAAAACACTGATTCAAATGGATGGATATTGGAAAAATGGCTATATCCAAGAGCTCGCAGAGATTTTTTGAGTGTATTCCACAACCCCGGTGTAAATATTGCACTCGCAAATCAAAACATGGTTGAGCATTTATCTAACGATTTGCAAGTCTTAGAGGAGGGTACTGATCCTAGTCAATTGGTGAGTTACAAAATTGTTGATCGGTTTGTAGCATCAGAGATTTTAAAAGACACAAAGTGTGTCAATATTGCCAACTCGCTGAATAAAGAAGAAGCGATTTTGGAGTACCGTTTTGAAATACATTTAAAGCTAAATAATCCTGAGCAAGAACCGGAGACTCATGTTTTGATGTTTTCCCCTATGTTCCCAGTCCCATTTGAACATGACAGCATGTCCCCTTTTTTAGATCGTAAAAAGATGGACGGAGAATTTTTATGAGCATCCTTTTGGCTGCTAGATTAGTAGAGATTTTGCTGGGAATAAGTCTCATCATTCAAACCGCCGAATACCTGAAACTTCTTGAATATACAAAGGTGGGCGGAGTTTGGGATTGGAATTTTCAGCGAGCCGATGTTCCTGCCTCACAAATTTGGGTGCTACAGGTTTTGGACTTCTTTTTTACCCCCGAGAACTACAAGTTACTATTGGTTTTTAGGTTTGTATTTGCCCTTAGCCTTATTTTTTCCGGAGTGAGCATCTATACAGCCTGGGCCTTACTTCTTAGTAATTTGCTGATTTTGATACGTTGGAGGGGGGCATTCAATGGGGGCAGTGATTTCATGACCTTAGTTGTGACCTGTGGCCTAACCCTTGGGCAGACCTGGAGCTATTTTGACGGACAAGCCATGGGTTGGGTGGCTGCACTTTGGTATATCAGCATTCATTCAATCTCTTCATATTTCATGTCAGGTTGGGTGAAGCTCCTTAACGGCGCATGGAGGAGGGGGATTAGCATGCCAGTTTTCTTAGATACCGGGGTTTATGGCCCCCTCCAAGATCAGAGCATTTTGGCTAATCCCGTAGTGGCCCGCCTCTGTAGTTGGTCTTTTATTTTGTGGGAGGCATCTATGCCGCTGGCGCTTACCTCATATCCTGCAGCCATGTTTTTCTGCTCTGTGGCTGTTGTATTTCATTTCCTCGTCTTCTGGTTTTTTGGTTTAAACCGCTTTTTCTGGGCCTGGATTAGCAGCTTGCCAGCCATTCTTTACTGTTCTACTTGGAATTGGTCTGTGTCCTGAGGGATAAAAAGCCAGTTAATGTTAGGATTATATTAATAATATAGTATCCATTTATTGATTATTTTCTATTTTTCACGCACTTTTCATTGTGAATTATTATGAAATGCATAAAATGAATGTCCAGCCCGAAAGACTTAGAGTTCGGGCGTATTTGTCTCTGAAGTCTAAGAACATAGAAATATGGAGTCGGATGAGTTTTTTGCGTAATTTGTATTTAAGAGATTTTGTGAAATGCAGTTGATGTGGCTATCAGGACCTACCGGTTCTGTAAAAACGATTTCTATTACTTTGCGAACCGTTCTCGCGGGGATCAGTGTTGCTGTCTTTACCTTATTGCTTTTGGGATTTTTGCTTCATTTTGTAGGTTTTAAAATTGCTGTCGAATACAACCCTGCATTAGCCAGGAGTATGGGCGGCGTCACCACCGAGGCTGAGCAGCGAAAAATGGAGGCGATTTACCGAGAAGATTTAGACAAAATGCGTGACTCATTGCAAGCCACCATAGGTGAGATCAAGCAGTTAGAGGCGATGAAAAACCATTTCATGGAGATAGCAACTCCAACCAATTTAAGAGACAAATGGTCACACAACAAGGACGACAGTCGTGGTGGTCCATTCGTAACGCCAAGGGTTTTAAGCTCCTTCATACGACTGCCGCTTGGGCAAGAACTTGAGCAAACTCTTTTGGATATTAATCAGACTCAAACAGCATTAAAAGACATTCATGCTAAGTGGGATCAGCAAATAGAGTGGTTGTCCACATTGCCAACGGGGATACCCGTTCAAGGTGATTTTCGAATAACCAGCGGTTTCGGAATAAGAAACGACCCATTCTCAGGCGCACTTGCGATGCACGAGGGTTTGGATTTCGCCGCTAACGTAGGCACCCCAGTCGTCTCAACAGGACCTGGCACTGTTGTTCGTTCTGCTTGGGACCCAAGCTACGGTAATGTAGTTGAGGTTTCACACACTGAAGGCTTTGTAACTCGTTACGCACACCTCTCTAGGAGACTGGTTGCCGAAGGGGATAAAGTCACCAGGGGGGATGAATTAGGAGAGATAGGAACCACAGGTAGATCAACAGGACCTCATCTGCATTATGAAGTCATTAGGAAAGAACGTTTGATCAACCCAGTTCAGGTTTTGCCCTTTGGGCCTTCGGTATAACGTTGTTTAGATTTTTTATTTTATTACCATTTTTGTTAGCCCTTTAGGAGCTTGATATGTTTGAAAAACTGAGAGATAAAAAGCTAACAACGACCCAAGAGCGTTTTGACACCATTATTGGCAAAACAACTCAAATATATGGCAGATTGGTATTGCTCGACAGCGTCAGAATCGATGGCAAAGTGGTTGGTAATATTGAGACCAACAAAGAGAACAAAGTAACAGTTGCTATAGGTTCAAGTGGTGAAGTTTCTGGGGATATTACTGCACACCGGGTGATGGTTGCCGGCAAGGTAGAGGGAAACATTTACGCAACAGAACGTGTCGAGTTTCACAAAGAGTCCATCGTCCACGGCGATATCTCCTATGGTTCAATTGCCGTGGAACACGGGGCTAAATTGCTCGGCTTGGTCATTCAAAACCCAACCGGCAATCCTCCAACCGCTTCCTCTGATGCCTCCTCAGCCATTAGAAATGCTCAAAGTGGTATTACGGGCTAATTATCCCCACAACTTATTTTTCAAAAGACACACTTAGATTTGTCCAAGCTTGTAGTTGATTTTTATATCATTGAGATAGCGTTATCATTTCCACTCTTAGCGTTTCAAAGTTCTTTAAATCTTGCTTAAAACTCTTTAGGTTTTACGATGAAATCACAATCCAGCTCTACAGGCAACCCTCACTCAGATCATACAGGCCAACATTTAAAGGATGTGCACTCCGAGGAGTGGTATGACAAAATGTACAACAATAGGGCGCTTGTGCCCAATTTCGCAGAACACTTTAACCACTGGCAAAATGAATCTGAAAAAGCCCGGCTTAATCAAAGAGCAATTTTGGATGTCGCCTACGGACGCGGGACTAAAGAGAGTCTAGATTTATTCCCTGCACAGAATCCACACTCACCAGTAGTTGTCTTTATTCACGGGGGGTACTGGAGATCGCTGGACAAATCTGATCATTCCTTTATTGCACCAACCTTTAATCAGATGGGTGCTACAGTCGTTGTTGCTAATTACGACTTATGTCCAAATGTAACGATTCCTCAGATCACCATGCAAATGGTTAAATGTGTTGCCTGGGTTTATAAAAATATTAAACATTGGGGTGGTGATCCTAGTCAAATACATTTGGCAGGACATTCAGCAGGCGGACACTTAGCCGCTATGCTTATGGCCTGTCACTGGAGTCAATACGACGCTGAGTTACCTGATAATTTGATCAAAAATGCATTATCAATTTCTGGCCTTTTTGATTTATTGCCTTTGACGAAAACCCCTTTCCTCAAAGACTCACTCAAACTAACTGAGGAGGATGCTCTTCGTTGTAGCCCAGCATTCTTTCCTGCCCCAGCAACCGGCAAATTGATAAGCGTTGCAGGAGCATCCGAAAGTCCTGAGTTTGTGCGTCAAAACCATCTCATCCAAGAAGCCTGGGGTGAGCACAGGGTGCCCGTGTGCGAAGATTTACCTGGATTGGATCATTTCAGCATTTTGAGTGATCTTACGACACCGCACAGTCGATTACATGACTTAGCACAGTCATTACTGGATTAAAGTCCGAGTGAATCGGATTCTTAACAGTTCAAACTTTTCTATTGCATTACGATGATAAGTTTGATTGAGTTTTCAGCTTCAAAATTAATACTTTTCAAAATTTAAATTTTTATGTACATAGATTCCACTATTTTTAAGGCGTACGATATTCGAGGTGTTGTTCCTAAATCTTTAAATGAAGATGTTGCTAGAGCGCTTGGGCTGGCCTTTGCAGATGCTGCCTTAAAGAGCTCAGAGAAAGTGGTTGCCGTAGGTAGAGATGGACGATTGAGTGGTTCAATGCTTAGAGACGCCTTGATAGAGGGGCTTTTAGTCGGTGGGGTAGATGTCATAGATGTGGGTATGGTTACTACTCCGATGCTTTACTACGCAGCACATACACTTTGTAATAGTGGTATTCAAATCACTGGTAGCCATAATCCCAAGGACTATAACGGATTCAAAATGGTACTGGGTGGACGTGCCATTTACGGAGAGGAGATACTGGGACTTTATGCTCACATGAAGGATGATGCAGACCGCAAAGTTCCGAATACAAAAGGCCAGTTAAGACATGTCGATATTACTGAGGATTACAGTAAGCGAATTACTACTGACGTCAAACTATCTAGGAAAATGAAAATCGTAGTAGATAGTGGAAATGGAATTGCAGGTGCCACTGCACCGGCTTTATTTCGCGCTATGGGGTGCGAGGTGATTGAACTTTTCAGCGAAGTAGATGGTAATTTTCCTAACCATCATCCTGATCCAAGTAAACCTGAGAATTTAAAGGATCTTATTCATACACTCTCAACTACGGATGCGGAGTTGGGTTTAGCGTTTGATGGTGATGGAGACCGACTCGGTGTCGTAACTAAGGACGGACAGACCATTTATCCTGATCGTCAGATGCTTTTATTTGCAAAAGACGTACTTAGCAGAGTACCAGGTGGATCTATTGTCTTTGATGTTAAATGTTCTCAGCAACTTGCTCCTGCTATTAAAAACTTTGGCGGGAACCCCGTGATGTTTAAAACGGGTCACTCCCTAATCAAAGCGCAAATGAAGAAACTTGACTCGCCCTTGGGTGGTGAGATGAGTGGCCATATTTTCTTCAAAGAGCGTTGGTTCGGTTTTGATGACGGCACTTATGCTGGAGCTCGGTTGCTTGAAATTTTAAGCAGGAGTAAAGATGCAAATCAGGTTTTACTAGCCTTACCTACTAGTTTTTCAACACCTGAACTCAATGTTCCTTGTGCTGAGGGAGAGCCACACCGAGTAACACAAGGAATTTTAGACATTGTTAAGTCCTCTAATATGCCCTCACCTGAGCATCACCCAATTTTGTGCGATGTTGACGGGTTAAGAATTGACTGGAGTGACGGTTTTGGTTTGATCAGAGCATCTAATACCACGCCCGTGTTGGTTCTCAGATTTGAGGGTCAAACAAATGAGTCGTTGGTTCGTATTGAGAAAGATATGATGGAGTTGCTAAGGGCAGTAAAACCAGATGCAACTTTTCAAGGCTCAGCCCATTGAATATAAATAATGTTTTGGTTAAAGCGTCTTTAGAGAGCAGAGCTACAAAAAGATTAGCTACTGAATTAATGCCCGTAGTCCCTCCTTTAAACATACTGATTGTCAAACTCTCCTCTCTCGGGGACGTTGTTCATACACTCTCAGCAGTAATGGATATACGCGCTGAGTTTGAAGATGCAAAAATTGACTGGGTGGTTGAGCGCTCCTTTGCCCCTTTGTTGAAAATATGTCCTGCAGTAAATAGTGTTATCGAATCCGATATTAGGGCTTGGAGAAAATCCTGGTGGAAACAAAAGACAAGAAAAGAATTTACCGATTTTAAAAAACAATTACAAGAAAATAGTTACGATGCAATCATAGATTTGCAAGGTCTTACTAAATCGGCACTCGTCTCAAAGCTTGCAAAACTAAAGGTTGGTGGCCACCGCTATGCAATGGGTAACCAAACGAATGGGGCCTCCTATGAGTTTATGACCCGTTGGGTAGCTGACAAGGCAATAGATATTCATGCTCAGGTTCATGCCGTTGAACGAGCCCGGATTATTTGCTCCAAAGCACTCGGGTACACATATCCAAGAGCTGAGCAGTTACAAACTGAAATTAATCAAGATGAGATGACTCCTTTGGTCGTTTCCCCATCGTTGATGGTCCCACCGCAAACAGTTGCATTGGTTCACGCAAGTTCAAGAGAAGATAAAACATGGCCTCTTCAAAACTGGACCGAGCTTGGTGAAGCATTGATCAAACTCGGTTTCAATATTGCACTACCCCAGGGCTCCCCGAAAGAGTTAGAGATGGCCAGACAAATATCCAATACTTTGCCTGGATCAAAGGTTTGGGTCAAAATGAATTTGAATGAAACTGCTGCCCATCTTCGTGCGTGTGTCGGGGTCATCGGGGTAGATAGTGGCCTCAGTCACATAGCAGAAGCCTTAGATTTGCCCTTGGTTCAAATCTATAATTTTGATACATACTGGAGAACTGGCCCTCAAAGACTCCCTTTTCAAAGAAGCGTTTACGCGATCCCCACTCCTAGTGTGCAAGATGTGTTAAGCCAGTGGAAAGAATGTTGGGATACCTTTTCAGCGCATAAAAAAGATGCAAAATTTAAAGACCCAAGTTTAATCAAGGTTGTTGAGACTGGGACACTGCCAGACCATATTAAAGAACAATTTAAAGAACAATTTAAAGAACAAATCGAAGACAAAACAGTATCAGTTGTAAGCGACTCAAATAAAACCTCAATTGAATCACTAATCCAGCCCAATTTAATTGCTGTGCTCAGTGATGTAGAAAAAAAGAAATCAATATCGTCTGTCAAAAAAACCAAGATCTCTAAGACCAAGACTGATCCTAGTCCTCAACCTGACCTTTTTGACTAACTATGAAAATACTAAGCCTCACTGATGTTGACTTTGCAAAAAAATAGTTTAAAGTTTAAGTTGAGTTTAGGAATTTACTCATTTCTGACTCGCATACTTTGTCCCCTTGTTAAGTTAAAAGCGCTTAGAAGAGGACGCATGGAGCCAGGTTATCTGATTGCGCTTAATGAAAGATTTGGATATTTTGATGACTCTTCCTTATCTGCAGTCAATCAGTTTGGTTCTGGGGTAATTTGGATACATGCAGTCTCTTTAGGTGAGACTAAAGCAGCGCAAATTCTTATTGAAGCAATCCAAGACCACCTTGGAAAACGGAGTCCCAACTTACCTCGTACTACCTTGACCAAGTTTTTGTTGACCCATTCAACCGCTACTGGACGAGCTGCGGGGGAGGAATTTATTAAAGCAATCGGCCTTCAAGAATCTGAGGTCTTACAAGTTTGGTATCCCTGGGATACTCCAGGGGCAGTAGGTAGATTTTTAGATAAATTTAAACCCAAATTAGGCCTACTTATGGAGACCGAAGTCTGGCCCAATATGGTTTTGACATGTTCACAGCAAAACATTCCCCTTGTTTTGGTCAATGCAAGGCTAAGCAAAAAATCATTCGACGGCGCTGCTTCATTAGGCTATTTTGCAAGGGGTATTTATCAAAGTCTAACGGCTGCGATATCACAAAACCCGGAGGATTCAAACCACCTAACAGCCCTTGGAACCAACGTAATTGGCACAGTCGGTAATATAAAATTTGACGCAGTCGTTAACTCTGATCAACTCAATGACGGTAAAGCATTTGCACTTAAGTTTGAGAATCTAACTTCAAAGCCTATCGTCATGTTTGCAAGCTCTAGAGCTGAGGAGGAGGCACTACTTTTTCAGGCACTCATAGCAAATAAGGCTTTACAAGAGGGAGTTCAATGGTTAATAGTGCCCAGACATCCTCAACGCTTTGATGAAATTGTTCGTGTGGGTTTACAGCTTGGTTTTACTTTCTCTAGAAGAGTCAAGCCTCTCTTGGGCACAAACGGCGAGTCTTACTTTGAAAATAACCAATCCATCAGTCAATTACTGCCTAATATATGGATGGGCGATACATTGGGGGAGATGAACCTTTACTTTGGAATGTCAAAAGTTGCATTGTTGGGAGGCAGTTTTGAGCCTCTAGGTGGACAAAATTTGATTGAGGCTGCGGCTTGTGGTTGCCCAGTAGTTATGGGACCTCACGTATTTAATTTTGCCCAGGCCGCAGAGCAGTCCAAGCAACACGGCGCAGCCGTGCAATGTGAAGATCTACAAAGCGCTTGTGTTCGCGCCCATAAAATTGCCTTGAATAAAGCAGAACAATCCCAAATGTCCCAAGTCGCCGTAGAGTTTGCTCAGGATAACAAGGGCGCAATTGTCAAAACAGTTGAGTTGCTAAGCCCTTATTTTTGATCTTGATTCATTAGGGAAGTCGAAAGTTACTTATCTAGCAGGTTGTTTACTTCTACTAAGTCCTCACTAGACAAGGTGCCATTTGCTTGCTTAAGTTTTAAACTGCCAACCAAAACAGCGTAACGAGCCTTGGCTAGTTCTCCCTTTGTTTGGTAGAGCTGACTTTGAGCGTTCAATACATCAATATTGATACGAATGCCTACGTTGTATCCGAGCTTGTTTGCCTCAAGGGCAACTTGACTTGAGTTTTGAGCAGCCTCAAGTGCTTTAACTTGGCTTAGTCCCGAGGCCACACCTAGGTAAGCGGTGCGGGTATTTAGGCTAACGCTTCTGCGTGCGGCCTCTAAATCGTCCCTTGCTTTCTCCTCTAAAGAGATCGTTTCTTGAATGCGGTTGTGTGTGTACAGACCTGCAAATAGGGGTAAATTCATCACAATTGCAAAAGAAGAAGAATTAGATTTAGCCTCACTGTTTCCAATCAACACACCGGATGAGTTTGTGCCGCCCAAGTTTACTTGGTCGGTAAATTGTGTTTGGAAATTAATAGTAGGCTTGTGACCACTATAAGATTTCTCTACTTCTATCTGAGCAACCTCTAGAGCAAGTCTGGCGTTCAAGATACTAGGATGAGTATCTTCCGCTTCCCTGACCCAGATCTCGGGATCTTCCTTTTGCAGTTGAGGGAGTTTGACGCCTTTGGCCAGTGGCTTGGGATGAGTGTTAGTCATGCCAACGAGTTGGTCCAGAATTAGTTTTTTGACTCTGACGTCATTTGTTGCCGCTATCTCTTGTGACGTGTTCAAGTCGTATCTTGCTTGGGCTTCCCGTGAGTCAGTGATGGTTGCAGTACCCACTTCAAAATTTCGTTTTGCTGCTGCGAGTTGCTCACCAATCGCCGCTCTTTGGGCACGAACAACCTCCAAACTGTCTTGACTTGCAAGCAAGTCAAAATACGCTTGACTAACCCTGATCAGAAGATCTTGCTCCGCTGCAATTAGCTGAGATGCACTCTGACTAAGTTGCTTCTTACTTTGCTTGTATGTTGCATAATTTGTCGGGTTATAAAGTGGTTGTATTGCAGTAAGGCTTGCTACGTGCGTTCCAAGTAACTGTTGGTAAGTGGGGGTTGGTTGTTGACCTGCCACATATCCATTTACAGTTTGATGTTGATTTGTTGTTGAAAGAGAAATATTGGGGAGCAGACCAGCAAGAGACTCATCGGCTTTGTATTTACTCGCCTCAAAGAGTGCTTTTGCTCCCTGATAGTTAGCGTCATATGCTTTTGCGGATTCATAAAGCGCAATCAGACTTTGTGCTTGGGCATTAGATTGAAATGCCAAAGTCATTCCGGTGCCAAGCATTATGCAAAGGGCCGAACGAATTGAGGCTTTTAATGGGGGAATTTGAAATAATTTCATTGGTTATCCTAGACGCAAGGAGTTATCAGACAAGCACATACCCGTCAAAAAATCGACACTGTGCCTTCATATCATGCAAAAAGTGCGCCAATGAGTTTTGACTATCCATTTTGCCACCAAGGCATAGGTCATTAAATTGATTTCACTATATATTAGATGTAATATAGGGTTATGCTTACACCTGGAGATGGTCTTGAAAATATCAGATTTATTTATATCTGGAGACTCTAGTTTTAGGGACTTTATTCCTTCAAGAATAATCAGTCAAAAACCATTGACTCTTAAGCGAATTGCTTGCCTGGTCTTTGTATTTTTTTATGGTGCCTTGATATTGGGTTGTAATCAAAACTCAAATAAAAACTTTGTTTTGGACTGCAGCGGCAAGACAGGAGTAAGTGACTACGTAGTTGGGGGTGCGAGTACAGAAAAACACACCGTTGACACGATTAGGTTAAGTTTTGAGGGAAAGAATGTATACCTTTCTGGAACTGCTGCAAAGCATTATCTAAAAACGTATGAAGTGTGCAATGATGCTGAGCGAATCTCTTTTGAAGATACTTGTAAGAGGGTGATAGCCGATGAATCAAAGTTGGCATATAGCGTTGATAGCTACACCGGACAGTATGATACTGCTGCTAAAAAACTTACGATGAGCACAGCGATGAGGTCGTATGAAAGAGCAAACTTAAGCGAGTCTTTTCATATGAAAAGCCAAGCATTGAGAGGCGGCACCTATACTTGTAGTAAGTTCGAGTGATCGTCTAGGATGTTGGATATTTTCAGACGATTTCAGAAATGAAAATGTGAGGGCTCTTTGATACCCTCTAATCGGGGAAGGATTGTGTCCCAAAGATTTTTATGTGTGAAACTGCTAGGTCCTTGTCTTGTCACCAAGCAAGTCTGCATCATAGGATCCTCTCCAACCACCGCAATCAGGTTACCCCCTATTTGTAATTGCTCTAAAAGATGATGCGGGATCTCAGGGACTGAGCCTTGCAAAATGATTGCATCATAAGGACCATCTGAAGCACTACCCTCTAAGGCATCTCCGACTCTAACCTCTGCATTATGGACGCCAGCATTTTGAAGATTTGATTTTGCTACTTCAGACATTATTGAGTCTTGTTCGATGCTAATGACTCTGTTGCAAAGGCTTGCCAATATAGCAGTGGAGTATCCGCTTCCAGTCCCGATTTCGAGAACTTTATCTGTGGTGACAAGGTGTAAATCGTTAATGAGTCTGGCTTGAATACATGGAGCAGGCATAGTCTTTCCTCCCACCAAAGGAACATCGGTATCTGAGTAAGCTAGATTTTGATACTCTAGTGGTACGAACGTTTCTCTTTTAAGTCTAAGCAAGACCTCGATCACCTTAGGATCAAGTACATGCCATGTCCTGATTTGCTGCTCAACCATGTTAAAACGAGCTTGATCAAAATTCATATAATAAAACTCCACCATAGATCAAATTGGACAAGAATACATTCCTAATTTTAGCTTCTTTAGCCACTTAGAAACCTCTCAAGCTAACTAAATATCTGATCCGAGAAGCCGTTTGAGGAGGCATCTAACAAACAAAATTTAGGTAATAAGTAGCCCCAACCATTCTTTAATAATCCACCGCGTGTCTCTAAGGCCAGTTTCTGAGGGGAGGGCGTCCAAAATATTAGATTCTGAAGATGTGATAAACCCCATGGGTGCAGGAATAACCTCAAAACCCGCTTCCCTGAAATTCCTAGCAGCCCTTGGCATATGCCAGGCGTGAGTAACAAGTGCAACTTTAGTGATTCCTTCCTTGGAGAGAACTGAATAGCTGTAATTTGCATTTTGCCGTGTATCTTTGGAGCGGCTCTCAGATAGCTTTAATTCTAAGTTCCAGTCCCTTTTGAGCGTTTTTTTCGCGACCTCAGCTTCGGATAAAGCATTGGCATCCGCTCCCCAGGCAACTCCACCTGCATAGGTCAGGGGCAAACCAAAAGATTTTGACAAATGAACACCATAACGAAGTCTCTCGTATGCGGGTGCTGTAAGCTCAGGTCCGTAGTATTCGGGCGAGTAAGAGTCTGTACCCCCGCCAAGAACCAGGATAACTTGGGCATTCTTGATTGCTTCAGCGCTGACGGGGGTAAACTGGGGCAGAAGGACCTTGGATAGCCAGACAGAGGTTACCTCACAACTCAGAATCCAAAGTCCTGCGGCCCCAGTAAAAATTAGGACTTGCGCTATCCTCCTTTGAGGCTGCTTATTTTTGAGTGAAATCAGCCAGCCCATTAGAACAATAAGCAAAGGACCCGCAGGCGGTACTATCAGCGTCGTTAAAATTGGCTTTAAAAAGAGAATGCTACTTAAATCCATGGGAAATTGATCTTTTAGCTAATTAAGGTATTTAGTAGTATCAACATATGAGCTACTCATTGTATATACTTCATTTGACAAACCTTTAAATTAACTAACTTCTTAAATATTAAATATGACTATTGAATCCATTACCTTAGGCGGCGGTTGTTTTTGGTGTGTTGAAGCCGTATTTGAATTGGTTAAGGGAGTAACCAAGGTTGAGTCAGGTTACTCAAATGGTAAAACATCTAACCCAACCTATGAAGATGTATGTTCAGGTACAACTGGGTACGTTGAAGTTTTGAGAGTTGAATTTGATACAAATGTCATTACCCTAAAGGATATATTGCATATATTTTTTGCAACACATAATCCGACTACCCTTAATCAGCAAGGCAACGATATGGGTACCCAGTACCGTAGTGGTATCTATTACGAAAATGAACAACAAAGTCTTATTGCAAATCAGATCATAAAAGAATTTAGCAACCAAAATATCTTTGACCAACCCATTGTGACTGAAGTGAAGGCTCTTGAAAAATATTCTCCTGCAGAGCGTTATCACCAAAATTACTTTAAAAACAATCCCAATCAAGGATATTGCTCCTATGTCGTAGCGCCTAAAGTTGCTAAATTTAGAAAAGGATTTATTCAGTGGCTTAAGCCTTAGTCGGGATAAGAGCTCAAGGTTTTTTTCGTCATCTTTCTATTTTTAGATTTAATTGATTGATGATTTTGAAAAAAAGCAGTATAACAATTTACGCTGGAACTACACGCTGTAAACAAAGCATATTTTTGTCCTTTTAGTACTAAATTGAATAAGATTACCACTAAATGTGGTTGG
>CAIWAO010000055.1 GCA_903910745.1 uncultured Burkholderiales bacterium | reverse complement strand
AATACAGATTTCTATTAAATTGAAATATGCATTATTTTCGAAAAGGATAAATCTCAATGGCTAAATTAACTGTTGCCGAATCCCTTGCTCTAATTCATAAAGAAAGAGAGGCGTTAGATAAAAAAGAAAAAGCCCTTTTGTCTCAACACAAAAGCACTGCCCTTGCTCAAATTTTAAAAATTGCCAAAGAAAATGCTTTGACCCTACCTGATATTGCTTCCGCTTTAAAAGAGAATAAAACTTCAAAAGTTAAAACCAAATCACTTGAAAAAAAACGAGTCTTCAAGCCCAGGGGCAAAGTGCCAGCAAAGTACAAAAATCCTTCAAATCCATCCGAAACGTGGACTGGCAGGGGAAAAATGCCTGCTTGGGTTAAGGCTCTTAAGGACAATCAACTCCTTGAAACTGCAGTGATTACTAAATAGATTTAGATTCGAATAAGCATGAGCAATTGAAGTTTCGGACCCATATAAGCTAGGATAATATTAAAAGTTCGGTTAAGCCGAGTAATCAAAAACTAAATTTGCATATTTTGCAAATTGCAAAACCCCACCAGGTGTTGAAAGATTGCTAAGAGTCAATCAAAGATATCTACTTTAAAATAATTTAATATTGAATCAAAGAGGTAAACATTTTGTCAACTCAAAAGTTTGTTTTAGCAGGCGTCATGGGAAATCCAGTTGCTCACTCAAGGTCCCCAGTGATTCACAATCACTGGATTGCACAGTACCATTTAAAAGGTTCTTATGTTTTATTACCAGTTGAACCTGCAAACTTACATGATGCACTAAAAGGCTTAAAGGCACTGGGCTTTGCGGGTTGCAATGTAACTATCCCCCATAAAGTCGAGGCCATGAAGGCGATGGACTGGTTGCATCCTGTTGCAAAACAAATGGGAGCGATCAACACCATTGTTGTGCAGCCTGATGGGGCCCTTCACGGCTTTAATAACGATGGATATGGTTACATTCAGTGCATTAAGGATTCAAAACCAGATTGGAGGGCGGATACTGGCCCGATTACGGTACTCGGTGCCGGGGGGGCTGCCAGGGCTATCGTTCTAAGTCTAATCAACGAAGGTGCAAAAGAGATTCGTTTGCTCAACCGCACCAAGGAAAAAGCTCAGGCACTCGCAGATGAGTTTGGATCAAGCGTGAAAGTTTTAAACTGGAGCGAACGCAATAATGCCCTGAGCAATATTGCAATGCTGGTAAATACAACAAATCAAGGTATGCACGGGCAACCAGATTTAGATATCAAATTGGATGATTTACCTGCCTCAGCTCTCGTCTCAGACGCTATTTATATTCCACTTGAAACACCATTACTTGTAGCGGCCAAAGCTCGAGGAAACAAAACGGTGAACGGATTGGGGATGCTTTTAAACCAAGCTAGGCCCGCATTTGAGGCTTGGTATGGGGTGCTTCCTGAGATCACGCCTGAGTTGCACAAAGCAATCGCAGCAACCTTTTAAATGGTGAATAGATTTTGAGTATTTTCGACGAACCAAAGATAGATGGACATTGCCACATTTTAGATCCGCAAAGATTTCCCTATGGATTGGACATAGCTTACAAGCCAGCGGGACAGGAAATGGGGGATGCAGATTACTTCGCCCATCTAATGGATTCTTACGGGATACAACATGCACTCTTGGTAGGTCCTAACTCAGGTTACGGTACGGATAACTCGTGCATGCTTGATGCTATCGGGCGGTGGGGGAATCGTTTCAAAGGGATTGCAGTTGTTGATAACAACTGCAGTATGAGTGATCTCAAAGACTTTCAATCTAAAGGCGTTATTGGACTAGCCTTTAATGTTGCTTTAAAGGGGTTTAATTTCTACTCTGATATAGAGCCCCTATTAGTCCAACTTAGAGAGCTTGATTTATTTGCTCAGTTTCAAGTTGAAGGCGATTTACTTTGTGATTTACTTCCAATGATTGAGCGCACAGGGGTTAAAGTTTTAATCGACCACTGCGGACGCCCCATCATGTCAAATGGATTAAGGCAACCTGGGTTCCAAGCATTACTGAAATTGGGCGAACAACAAAAAGCAGTTGTAAAACTCTCAGGATTCGCAAAATACTCTCAGACAGGCTATCCCTTTGTAGATGTTGACCCCTACATAGATGCAATTTTGAAAGCTTATGGACTCTCACAATGCATTTGGGCCTCAGACTGGCCCTACTTGAAAGCACCTTACCGACTTGACTTGGGTCCTTTGATAAAGTGGGTTGAGAGGCGATTCTCAAAGGAGGAGAGACATCAATTGATGTGGGAAACACCTAAGAGAATTTTTGGTTTTTAATGCGCCCCGCCTGCATCTTTAACCACTGCAGGTCCCATTTTTTTGGGCCTCTTGGTCAACCAAATTAATCCAATTAGAAGAATAAATACAAAAGCTGATATCAAGAAAATATCAGTCGCCGATTTAGTAAACGCTTGTTGATCAATAGCTCTATTGATCTGTAAGAGTGACTCATTCATACTCATACCGCTGTTTTGCATTTGGTTGAGGGTGTAGGGTAAATTCCCCTGTACCTGGGACAACGGCTCAGCTAGGTGTGCGTGGTGCATTGCAGCTCTGCTTTCCCATAGGGTTGTGACGATGGATGTTCCCATTGCACCCGTCATGATCCTGACAAAATTGCTCAAACCCGCGGCTGCTGGAATTTTTGCAGGCGCCTGGCCAGCCAGCAGTATCGTGGTGAGTGGGATAAAGAAAAAGGCCATTGCAGCACCTTGCAAAAGCGTGGGAATAAGGATGTGATAAAAATCTGTGTCCGTTGTAAATTGTGATCTTTGCCAAAGGATAAAGGCGAAAACTATAAATGCACCAGTTGCCATAACCCTTGGGTCCCACAAAGCAACCTTTTTACCGACCAAAGGAGTAAGAAGTATGGCAAACACACCTACTGGTGCTAGAGCCATACCCGCTGATGTGGCCGTGTAGCCCATGAACTGTTGAAGCCAAAGGGGCATCAAAACAACATTGCCAAAAAATAAACCGTAGGCTACAGAAAGTGTCAAAGTGCCAAATGCAAAATTTCGACCTGAAAATAATCTGAGATCAACCACAGGATGTTCCTCGGTCAACTCCCAAACTAGGAAGATGATGAATGAGACAAATGCTACACATCCCAAAGAGACTATAAAGTTTGAAGAAAACCAATCAAGTTCTTTACCCTTGTCAAGCATCAACTGAAGTGAACCCACCCAAATAACCAGTAATGCCAAACCAATCGTGTCAATGGGGAGCTTGCGTACTGTAGTTTCACGACTTCTGTAAATACTCCAAGTCAATGCAGCCGAGAAGAGTCCAACTGGCACATTGATATAAAAAATCCATGGCCAAGTAAAATTGTCCGTTATCCACCCCCCAAGCAGTGGCCCAGCGATGGGCGCGACCAGTGTGGTCACACCCCATAAGGCTAATGCTGTCCCCGCTTTGGCAGGAGGGTAACTGGAGAGCAATAAAGTTTGGGAAAGAGGAATCATGGGTCCAGCGGATAGACCCTGAAGAACACGAAAAAACACCAATAACTCCAATGAGGGAGCAAATCCGCACAAGAAGCTTGTTAAAACAAATAACAAAATACTTGTTGAAAATAACCGGACAGCTCCGAACCTTTGAGTAAGCCAACCGGTCAGGGGAACCGATATTGCATTAGCAACACCAAAACTTGTGATCACCCAGGTTCCCTGATTTGGGCTTACTCCAAGATCTCCAGCTATGGCGGGGATGGAGACATTGGCTATTGAGGAGTCGAGCACATTCATGAAAGTTGCTAACGACAGGGCTAGGGTTCCCAAAAGAAGTTGGGCTCCACTCAGCGGGGTCGGTGCAGGGGGAGCTGAGGCTCCCCCAACGCTCCCAGTAGCAGGAGGTGTTGCAGTTGCTCCGCTAGTTTGCCCGTTGCTTGAGCCACCAGGTTGCTCTATAGAACTCATTAGTATCTCTTTTCGAATGGGTCGAAGTCAGTTTAAAGTCAGTTGAAATAATGCCAGTTGAAAATATATGTGAGTATTTTTAAGTACTTAATTTAGGGTTTGTTTGGCATTGAGCTTCTTGTGAGTTGAGCAGCAAGAATTTTCTTAACTTCCTCATCTGCCTTAGTGCTTTGAGATTCATAGACTGTTGTCGCTGAGGTCGGTGCAGTCCTGGGTATATCAGCAAGTGCCTTGCCCGTCTGATCTTTTGTTTCGATGGTTGCATCCATTGATAAACCAACTCTTAGAGGGTGTTGAGCAAGTTCCTCAGGAGTTAAGGAGATACGCACCGGAACTCTTTGTACAACTTTAATCCAGTTACCTGTTGCATTTTGAGCGGGGAGTAATGAAAAAGCAGAGCCAGTTCCGGCACCCAGGCCAGAGACTTTTCCGTGAAACACGATCTTTTGTCCGTACACATCAGCGGCCAACTCAACGGGTTGTCCAATGCGGATATCTTGCAACTGACTTTCTTTGAAGTTTGCATCGACCCACAATTGATTGAGAGCGACAACGGTCATGAGTGGGGATCCAGCTTGCACACGCTGGCCCACTTGGACGCCACGCTTGGCCACGTGTCCATCGATTGGTGAGACAAGCTCTACTCGCTCCAGTGCAAGATAGGCCTCCCGGTATTTAGAAACAGCACGTTCAACATTGGGGTGGTGCTCAACCGTTGTGCCCGCGGTTTGAGTGAGTGATGCCTGAAGTTGTTCACGTGCAGCGACGACAGCTGCTTGAGCGGCTTGTGCACTGCTTTTAGCAGACGCTAGTTGGGAGTTCACGTGGTTAAATTCTTCTTGCCCAACTGCGCCACTGTTTAGCAGTGGTGTTCTTCTCTTGACGTCGTCCTGCGCTTTAGCAAGGTCCACCTCAGCTCTAGCTAAATCTGCTTCGCGTGAGCGTACCTGAGCACGCAGGGCATCATTGTTAGCAAATAAAGTTTTTACTTCACGAATGGTTTGCTCAAGTTGAGCCCTGGCTTGTTCGAGAGTTACCTTTGCATCCGATGAGTCGATCTTGACGAGTAATTCACCGGCCTTAACAAAATCAGTTTCGTCGGCTTGAATGGATACAACTGTGCCACTGACTTGTGGGGTGATCTGGACTACGTTCCCAGCAACATAGGCATTGTCGGTACTGATATGGTACTTGCCGTAAAACCACTGATAACCGCCCCAAACAACTGCTATGACACCGACAAGCGCGCCCACGATCGTAAGTCCACGTTTTCTTGCAGAAGTTTTGTTTGTTAAATTCTCAGACATATTATTCTCACTCGATTAGATATTTTGATTTTGAAATAAAAAAACTTTTACTTTTTCTCTATGCATTGACATTCTTAGCACCGTCGCAAGTTATCTCTGTACCCAACCACCCCCAAGAGTGCGAATCAAAGAAACTCGTGCATCAAACTGTCTGGCTTGAAGGTCTACTGACATTTTTTGTTGTGATAACCATTGACTCTCAGTATTAAGCACGATCAGATAGTTCCCTAAACCAGCTCGGTATCTCTCTAGAGATAACTCATAAGCCAATTTAGCGCTTTGAAGTGCCTCTTGCTGCTCTTTTCTTTGTTTGATAATGTATTGTGAGGAAGCAATCAAATCACTCCCCTCATGAACCGCTTGAATGACAGACTCGTTGTAACTCGCAATAGCGGCGTCGAGTTCGGCCCTTTTTGTTCCCAGTTGCGCTCTAAGGCGTCCCCCATCAAAGATGGGCAATGTGATGGCTGGATCGACCCCAAAGGTTTGACTATTTGGATTGATAAGCGGATTTGATTTGAGTGCGTTATAACCAGCAAAACCTACCAAATTAACATTAGGGTAGAACTGCTTTTTTGCAGCGCTCACGTCTTGACTTGCAGCTTCAATGCGCAGACGTGCTGCTACAACTTCGGGACGTCTTCCAAGTAAATCGGCACCTAATACACTTGGTGGTTGAGTAAATTTCAAATTCTCCAGCCTTGGGGCTAACGTATCCAACGAATCCATAGGTTGAGCCGTTAGAGCAGCAAGTTGATGACGGATAAGTTGCATCTGCTCAAGCACCATTTCTCGCTGAGCTCTTGCTTCGTAATAGGCACTCTGTGCCTGTGCAACCTCTACTTTGGTGTCTAATCCAACTTGTAGCCTTGAGCGAGTCAGGTTATAAATTTCCTCCCTTTGCAACATTGCTCTTTCTGCAACGTCTAGTTGGGTTCCCATTTTTGCAAGGCCAATGTACCCTTGAGCCACTTGAACCGAGGTCCATAGTGCAGCTGAAGCTAAGTCAGCTTCAACTGCTTTTACTTCGCTTAAAGCTGCAGCGGTCTGAGCTGCATGCATTCCCCACAAATCAATATTCCAATTGATCCCAGCTTGAAACGTAGAAGTGGTCGCAGTTTGAAGTCCTGTGTTTTTTAGCAAACCTCCGAAAAGGCCATTGGAGCTGTAACCTTGTCGATTGATATCTGCTCCTAATCCGATTTGTGGCATGTGCGCTGACTCACTGAGTTGTGCTAAGGACATAGCCCTGTAGACCCTTGAGCTTGCAATTTTCAGACTTGGTTTATCTTTCAAGGATGCTTGAATCAACGAATTTAGATTCGTATCACCTAACTCTGTCCACCACTGATCAGCTACTGCGGAACTGTTCTCTTTAGGCAACCTAAGGCTGGCACTATCTATCTGAGTCAAAGCGATGTGATCAGCTCCTGGAGTTGCACATCCTGCAAGTATCAGTAAAGACATGAGCGAGACGTAGGGAATCTTTTTCGCTTTTTTTAGAAGCCTTTTAGATGATCCGATAGAGGATCCGATATTTAAGTTAGATGTAGATTTCATAGCAAAATAAGTTGAACCATATTTGATGTTCGAATTTTCAGTTGTTGTAGTTTTTTTGTTTAAGTCGATTTGAGGTGTTGGTTTGTTGCTGGTTATTCAAAAAACCTCCTCCTTCACCCTTAGGTATTCACCGTTCTTGATCATTCGAGTTAGAAGTGCAAGCATGGTGTTCCATTCTTGATGGGTAAATCCTTTGAGATGATCGTTCAATACCTCAGCAATTACACCTTTAACCTTTTCCGCAACTTCGCGCCCCTCTTCAGTTAACTCCAAATGAATTACCCTTCTAT
Organism: uncultured Burkholderiales bacterium; assembly: GCA_903910745.1. GTDB lineage: Bacteria > Pseudomonadota > Gammaproteobacteria > Burkholderiales > Burkholderiaceae_C > Limnohabitans. The sequence continues at coordinate 3,729 of CAIWAO010000055.1, read as the reverse complement.
CAACTAGTGAACGTCTTTTTTGAACGAGCCCTTTGATTTCAATTCTGTCTAATGACCTTGACATAGCAGCCGGATCGATCTGAAAATCCCGCGCCAAATGCGCCATTGTGATATCTTCGTTTTGAGCCAACTTATAAAGTGGTAACCACTGCACATAAGTTAAATCAAAAGATGCAAGTCTGTGATCAGCCTCCAAAACAATGGAGGACAACACCTTTTTCATCAAATAGCCCAAACTCTGCTCAGGCATATATTGCCCTGGCGCATAAAAAATCAAAGTCGCAGAATCTTCTTGATGTTCACTCATGGCCTCTAATTTACTTGATTAGACAACTATTGATTAAACAAACAAATAAACCCTTTAATAATTAAAGGGTTAACACTCACTCAAGGGGATCTTAAATCCATTTATTAATTCTTATGTATTAATTATTTGGGTAGAACGCACTGACCTGTCAGTTGCAATCTAACCGTCTTACCTTGGAAGTCTATGTCATTGAATCCGGAGAGTGCTACTGTTTTTTGATTTATTGTGATTTCCGACTCCTGGCCCGTCTCCTTATTTTTGGAGCGAACCCCAAGGAACTTTGGGTTAGTAAGATTGGTTCCGGTGAAGACTTTGGTAGCTAGCGTACTGGCTTTCATTTCATAAGTTTTTGATCCAGTGATTCGCATGAAAGTATTATTGCCAATGGTTTCAATTTCAACGGTAACACGAGCAGAAGGTAACTCCTTGTCCTCTAGCGCGGGAATGGTACCTTGAACATCACAACTCATTTTGAAATTTTCCGCTCTAACAAGGAACGGAAATGCACAGATGCATATAAAAAATACCAGTTTATTTGTAATGACTAAAAATCTTGAGTATCGAGTTTTTTTTTGAATTAATGAAGGTTGATGTAAGTGCACTTTAAACTCCAAAAAAACGAAATCTCAAAAAAATAGATACGATGTGTAAACTTTAAATAGATAAATAAAGCTTCTCAAATCAACACACAAAAGAAAAGGCAAAAGGCAAAAGACAAAAGGCAAATCGAAGGAGATTTAATTTTTTCCCCTCATTGCTAATGTCAATCGCCTTAATAGAAAAATGGTAAGGTAAAAAATCAAATAAGAAGAGTGCAAATTACTTTAAATTTGCAGTTAAAACAAGTTGAATTAATTTTTTATAAGTTTACAGAGATTTAATTCTTTACTGGCATAACAGGAGAAAGAGGAACCACAGAAGAAGCAGGAACGACTGGGGCAACGCTAGACGGGGTCACACTCTTGGGGGCGAGAGTTAAAATTACTGTTGGGGTTATTGCAATAGTGCCGTCGCGAATCTCAATCGTTGCGCTTCGATCTTGCTTAGTAAACACGATCAAACTATTTGATCCTCTGGAAGCAGTGATTAGGCTCCAACCTTGTTTAGGATACTGATCCATAAAAAATTGGTATGAATTGTTGGTATCTTTACCGACTTCCATAGTGATTCGCCCAACCCAAGCGTCCCCGGCTCCTAGGATCAGAGTGCGCTCATTAATTATTTTCGCCCCAGGTGGCAACTGGATCTGCCCAATTAATTCGAAGTTTTGTGTCCCCTCAGAATTCAAAGATGAATTAGAGTCTGAGTTGCGCATATTAGTAGATGAACAACCAATCAACAGTGACATCGTAGCTATTGAGATAGAAGCGATCGACAAATGAAGGAATTTTTTTGCATACGAACTGAAAGAAGGATTATTAGATTGATGCATAAATGAACTTAAGAACTTGGACACTAGGATTTCTCCGTTTGAGGATTGATTTTGAAAGAACTGCTTCAAAGTTATATTGTATTAAATTCTTTCAGATGTTAACTGATTTGGATTTACGAAAACAAGAAATTCTTGGTGTTATGAATTTGCATGTGCTTGCTTTTAGGGACCGATCTTCTCTAGTTGTCCCATATAAGGCCTTAAGACCTCGGGGATGATCACACCACCTTGCTCAGTTTGATAATTCTCAAGCACGGCAACTAGGGTTCTTCCCACTGCCAATCCAGATCCGTTCAACGTGTGGACATATTCATTCTTCCCGTTAGCTCCCTTAAAGCGTGCTTGCAAGCGCCGAGCCTGAAAGGCATCACAACTAGAAACAGAGCTAATCTCTCTGTATGCCGATTGACCAGGTAGCCAAACCTCTAAATCATAAGTTTTGGTTGCTCCAAAACCCATATCTCCAGTGCAAAGTGCCATGACTCTGTAGGGGAGTCCAAGTTTTTTCAAAATATTTTCTGCATGGCCTGTCATCTCCTCTAAGGCCTCAAGGCTCTTTTGGGGGTGAACTATTTGGACCATCTCGACTTTATCGAATTGATGCTGCCTGATCATACCTCTCGTGTCTCTACCATGCGCACCAGCCTCAGATCTAAAACAAGGCGTATGTGCAGTTAATTTTATGGGCAATTCAGATTCAGCCAGAATTTTGCCTCTTACAAAATTGGTCAAAGTGACTTCACTTGTTGGAATAAGATACAAACGAGTGCCGTCTTGCTCCCCATCTTGACCTCCCTTTTTAACTGCAAAGAGATCCTCCTCAAATTTGGGTAACTGTCCAGTACCTCTTAAGGTTTCCTCACTTACAACATAAGGGGTGTAGCACTCAGTATATCCATGCTCTGTTGTTTGAGTATCTAGCATGAACTGAGCAAGAGCCCTATGAAGTCTTGCTATGGGACCTTTCATTACAGTAAACCTTGAGCCTGATAACAGCGCCCCCGTTTCAAAATCTAGCCCAATGGTTTCACCAATCTCGACGTGGTCTTTCGCGGTGAATCCTAAGTCTTTAGGCTCCTCGCCTTGAGGACTCCACCTTCTAAGCAAGACGTTACCGTCCTCACCCGTACCCATGGGAACACTAGGATCTGGCAAATTGGGCACAGAGAGTAATAGAGCCTGAAGGTGGGCTTGTAAATCTGTTAGCTTTGTCTCGCAGCTCTCGAGTTCACTCTTCATTTGAGCAACTTCTTGCATTTGCTGTTCTGCTGATTCGCCTTTAGATTTCAGTTGACCCACAATCTTGGATAAAGAATTTCTTTTTGCTTGTAGTTCCTCCGTTCTGGACTGAAGAGTCTTTCGTTCATTTTCTAAGGCCTGAAAACGCTCAGTATCTAAGAAAGGTTGAGGATTTTTTCTTGCCTCTAAGCCTTTGATTACAGTTGGTAAATCTTTACGAAGTAATGCGATGTCAATCATTTGGTTTAATTGTTAAGTTGATCAATTTAGGAGAGTGGAAAGTGACAACGCTTAGGCATCTAATTGCAGGTCCAGAAGAACAAAAAAACATTTCAAAAGTTTAAATCTTTAAACCCTTGGGCAAAGGAAATTTTAACGTCTCTTGAATACCCTCTAGTGATCTAACGGAAACGGCTCCAAATTCTCTCAGTTTAGTGATTACCTCTTGAACCAATACATCTGGTGCGGAAGCTCCAGCCGTTAATCCAACCTTTGTTCGACCAATAAACCATTCTTCTTTGAGCTCACTGGCATTGTCAACCATATAGCTAAGTGCACCCAAATTGGAAGCCACATCTCTTAATCTATTGCTATTTGAACTTGAGGGACTGCCAACAACGATGACTACATCCACTTTAGGGCTCAGTAATTTAACTGCATCTTGTCTGTTTTGTGTGGCGTAGCAAATATCTTGCTGTTTAGGGCTACGAATTTGAGGAAATTTTTCCTCAATGGCTTTTGTTATTTCCTT
>CAIWAO010000054.1 GCA_903910745.1 uncultured Burkholderiales bacterium | reverse complement strand
GAGATACATTGAAGAGGGCGAAAGCGCCTTGCAAGCGGCACTAAAAGGTTCCAAGCAAATTGGATTCACCATCATCTCGTTGACAATTTCTTTGATAGCAGTGCTTATCCCGCTCATTTTCATGGGAGATGTTGTGGGCAGGCTCTTTAGGGAGTTTGCAATTACTTTAGCTGTCTCAATCATCATCTCTGCCATCGTGTCTTTGACCCTGACTCCAATGATGTCTTCAAAGCTTCTAAAGCATGTGACTGAGGATAAGCAAAGTAATTTCTATAAAGCAACGACTGGTTTTTTTAATAAATTAATCAAACTTTACGGATCCTCATTAACCTGGGCCCTAGAGCATCAAAAAGAGGTTTTAAGTTTGGTTGTGTTGACGATGGTGTTGACGGTTGGTTTATATGTTTTTATACCCAAAGGTTTTTTCCCAACTCAGGATACAGGGGTAATTCAAGGTATGTCTGAGGCATCACAAAGCGTGTCTTATAAAGCAATGGCCGGATATCAACAGGATTTGGCTGATGTGATTTTGCAGGACAAGGATGTCGAGAGTTTGTCAAGCTTTATTGGAGTGGACGGTGTTAACTCTACGCTTAACAATGGCAGAATTTTGATAAACCTAAAACCGCACAGTGATCGAGATAGTATTCAAAAGATTATTCGTCGTTTGCAACAAAATGTTGATACGATTCCAAATATCAAACTTTATCTCCAAGCTTCTCAAGACTTGACCATAGAGGATCATATCAGTAGGACACAATATCAATTCACAGTAGAGAGTGCGAATGCAGGTGAGTTAGATGAGTGGATTCCACTCATCGTTGACAAACTCTCAACTCTTGCTGAGTTGACGAACGTTGCCAGTGACTATCAAAACAAGGGGTTGCAAGCCTACGTTGTAATTCACCGAGATGATGCGGCTCGCTTGGGTGTCACTGTTGCGGCAGTTGATAATGCTCTTTATAACGCATTTGGTCAGAGACTTATTTCTACTATTTTTACTCAAACCAATCAATACAGGGTGGTTTTAGAGGCAAAGAAAAGTATTGAATCGGGTCCAAACGCTCTTAATGATATTTACGTGCCGTCCTCCAGCGGACAACAAGTTCCACTCAAAGCGATAGCTCATGTTCAAGAACAGTTTGGGCTTTTGACTATTAATCACCAAGGACAGTTTCCGTCTGCCACAATTTCATTTGATCTATCAAAGGGATATTCCTTGGGCGACAGTGTTAAAGCAATCGACAAAGCTCAGAAAATTATTAACGTGCCCTCCAGTGTGGTTACACGTTACCAAGGTGCTGCTCAGGCCTTTAGCGCTTCATTGACCAATACGCTTTGGCTGATATTGGCGGCAATTCTTACGATGTACATTGTTTTAGGTGTCCTGTATGAGAGCTATATTCATCCTCTCACTATTTTGTCCACACTTCCTTCAGCAGGGGTTGGGGCATTACTGGCGCTCATCGTTTCTAATAACGACCTTGGTATTATTGGAATCATTGGAATTATTCTTCTCATCGGTATTGTTAAAAAGAATGCCATCATGATGATTGATTTTGCATTAGATGCCGAGCGAAATGAGAACAAATCTGCCAGAGATGCAATTTACGATGCGTGTTTGCTAAGGCTCAGGCCGATATTGATGACAACTATGGCGGCCTTGTTGGGGGCGTTACCGTTAATGCTTGGGACCGGTGTGGGCTCTGAGCTCAGGCATCCCTTGGGTATCACAATGGTAGGTGGACTTTTGCTGAGTCAATTGCTTACTCTTTACACAACCCCAATCATTTACTTATATTTCGATCAACTTGCAAAACGATTTAAGGGTGGTGAAGACGGGACCAGACGTGAAGCAGGTTAAATCTTTATAAACTTTTAATCTGATCTGTTTTCTATATACCTTTAGCCGTTTTAGTCCAAAACCAAATCAATGAGCATCTCCAAGCCCTTTATCAACAGGCCTATTGCAACCACCTTAATTACGGTTGCCATTGCTTTGTCGGGCGCACTCGCTTATTTCTTGTTGCCTGTCGCCCCTTTACCCCAGGTAGAGTTTCCAACCATTCAGGTACGAGCAAGCTTACCAGGCGCTAGCCCTGAGACGATGGCCTCCACAGTGGCTACACCCCTTGAGCGCTCCTTGGGACGAATAGCTGGAATTACAGAGATGACCTCCAGTAGTACGCTTGGAAATACAAATATTGTTGTTCAGTTTGACTTAAGCAGAGGAATAGACGGCGCAGCCAATGACGTGCAAGCTGCTATCAATGCAGCTCACGCTTTGTTACCCACTGGGCTACCCATTAACCCAACATACCGCAAAGTAAACCCGGCGGATGCCCCCATACTGATTCTTAGCTTGACCTCGGACACCATGAGTAGAGCCGAGTTGTATGACGTTGCATCGACAGTGATGGCGCAAAAGCTTGCGCAAGTTAAGGGGATTGGGCAGGTCAATATTGGAGGGAGCTCCTTGCCAGGTGTAAGGGTTGAGTTGGACCCCAAAGTCATGACTCAAAATAATATTGGCTTTGCTGATGTTAAGGCAGCAATCAACGCAGCAAACTCAAATAGACCCAAGGGTATGATTGAGAGTGGGGATAAAAGTTGGCAAATACTGACCAACGACCAGGCGAAAAAAGCTAAAGACTATATTCCAGTCATTGTGTCTTATCACAATAAGGCTCCAGTTAGATTGGGTGATATTGCGCAGGTTATAGATTCAGTTGAGGATTTAAGGAACGGAGGAATTGCCAATTCAAAACCTGCGGTTCTTCTAGTTTTATTTCGCCAACCTGGTGCAAATATCATAGCTACTGTAGACCGAGTTAAAGAAACTCTGCCAGTTTTAAAAGCCTCAATTCCTGCTGCAATTGACATTGGAATTCCAATCGACAGAACTCCAACGATTAGAGCCTCGCTGCACGAAGTTGAGAAAACTCTCGTCATTTCAACTTCCCTAGTCGTTCTGGTTGTGTTTTTATTCCTAGGTAGTCCACGCGCTACTTTCATCCCAAGCATAGCTGTGCCTGTTTCATTGATTGGCACTTTTGGGGTGATGTATTTATGTAAATTCTCACTTAACAACCTCTCCCTTATGGCGCTGACCATCGCAACAGGGTTTGTTGTCGACGATGCTATTGTTGTACTCGAGGCAATAGCAAGAAGGGTCGAAAATGGTCAAAGACCTTTGGAGGCCGCAGTGCAAGGCGCCAAAGAGGTTGGTTTTACAGTGCTCTCGATTAGTATTTCCCTTGTGGCGGTTTTTATTCCAATACTTTTGATGGGGGGCATTGTTGGTAGGTTATTTAGGGAGTTTGCGATTACTCTCTCAGTCGCAATCGGCGTCTCCTTGCTCATATCTCTTACAGCAACTCCCATGCTGTGTTCGCTCTTATTAAAGGGGAAGACCAAGGGGGATAAAAAAACGTTCTCCTATTTTTCCGATAAAGTTTTCGGTAAGGTGTTGAGCTTTTATAAAAAAACACTTGATGTCGCAATCAATTACAGACGTTTTACCTTGTTGGTATTTGTAGCCGCTTTGGGGTTGAACATATATCTGTACGTCATCATTCCAAAAGGGTTTTTTCCTCAACAAGATACTGGACGAAT
>CAIWAO010000053.1 GCA_903910745.1 uncultured Burkholderiales bacterium | reverse complement strand
GATTACAAACCCTGCTTATAACTCAGCAAGAGGGCCTATAAACGTCATCTCTGTGAGGCTGCATTTTGAACTCTAGAATTTGAGGCTTTAGAGCATTGCGCGGTCTCACTAAGACCTTTATTTTAGGGAACAAGGACTCTTTTTTGAACGATACTTTTTTAGTCAACTACCTACTCTCAAAAAGGAATAACTGCAGTTACTTCTATTTCAACCAACGCCCTATCCTCGACCAAGTCAGATACAAAAATACAACTCATTGCGGGGAAGTTTTTCCCTAGTACATTTCTGTAGACTTCGCCGATTTCCTTAAGTTTAGCTACATACAACTCTTTTTTAACGATATACCAAGTCATCCTGACCATATTCTCTGGATTGGCTCCGCCCTCCTCCAAGATGGCTTTTATATTTTTTAATGTCTGCTCTAATTGTCCTAAAAAATCATCGGTTTCAAATTGTTGCTCACTATTCCAACCCACCTGACCTCCAATATATATTTGTGTGCCTTGGCAAGCTATAGCATTTACATAGCCTTTTGGTTTTAACCACCCAACTGGTTGAAGCACTTGATGCATAGTTGATCCTTGTGTCATTTTTTATAGCTGTTTAAGTTTAAAACGCTGTAGCTTTCCTGTCTCTGTTCGGGGAAGCTTTTCTACGTAACTGATTTCTCTAGGATATTTATAAGGAGCAAGTAAATGTTTCACATGCTCTTGAAGAGCTTTGGTTAATTCAGTGCTCGGAGAATGACCTTCCCTGAGAACACAAAATGCTTTTACAACCATCCCCCTCTCGGTGTCTTGTTGACCAACGATGCCGCATTCTAGAATTGCTGGATGTTTTAACAAAGCATCTTCAACCTCTGGTGCTCCCACGTTGTACCCAGCCGTTATGATCATGTCATCATCTCTTGATTGGTAAAAGAGATAGCCTTCTGAGTCTTGAATAAATAGGTCGCCAGGGTAATTCCAACCCCTTTGAACATAATTACTTTGACGTGAGTCGTCCATGTACTTACAGCCACTGGGTCCCTTGACCTTCAATCGCCCAACAGTCCCAATAGGCACTTCCTCTCCATTTTGGTCCACCACTTTTGCAATATACCCTGGCACAACTTTACCGATTGCACCAGGTTTAATACTCTCTGGGGAGCTTGAAACAAAGATATGAAATAACTCAGTAGAGCCTATACCGTCAATCATCTCAATTCCACTTGCAGCCTTCCAAAGTTGTCTTGTTGCATCGGCAAGCGCCTCCCCTGCACTAACTGTGATGCGCAAACTCGGTACTGGCGCCTTTTGTATAAATGGCACCATTTGTCTGTAAAAGGTAGGTGCTGTGTAACAAATCGTACAGCCTACACTATTCATTAAATCCACCATAGATTCTGGTCTATAAGGCCCATCTGGAAAATAAACGGAACTAGCCGAAAACATGGGAAATATTAGCAATCCTCCTAGGCCGAATGTAAAAGCCAATGGGGGTGAACCCATCACAATGTCTGTTTGTGTGGCTTTTAAAATATGTTTGGGCCATCCACTGCAGCTACCCAATATATCAAGATGATTGTGTACAGCAGCCTTAGGCACACCTGTGGTACCAGAGGTAAAGGCCAACAGTGCAATATCTTGAGGTGTGGTTTTACAAAACCAAGGGTTGGGTGCGAATTTGGCTGACTTGTTGAACACCTCTCCATTTAAATGATTGGCATCAAAACCAATAATTTGAGACATGGTGGGTTGCAACTTATGCGCACTTTGTAGCTCATCCATCAGTATTTCATCGCAAAGCGCGAGCGAGGGTTTAGATTTTTGAATAATCTCACCAAGCTCTTTAGCTCTAAGAAGAGGCATGGTGCTGACAGCGATCAGTCCAGAATTGACGACTGCCAACCAGTTTAACGCCATTGAAATTGAATTGCCCCCTCTGAGAAGCACCCTGTTACCAGGAATCAGGCCTAGCTCTTCAATTAAAAATGTTGATATTTGGCTGACATAATCTTGAGCTTGTGCATAAGTTAAAGTCCTCTTAGATGAGCGAAGGAAGGGCTTGCTCATAAAGCCTTTGCCCTTTACATCTTCAAAAAGCTCAGCAACCACATTTAACACCTTGCGATCTTGAAGTCCTTCTTGGCCCCAAATATACTCTGGCAATTCCTCATTTGAGGGCAATAGCTTTTGAACGAATTGATCGATTTGGGAACTCATTTTATTTCTCTCCTAGATTAAGGATCTTCCAATAATGAGTTGCTGCACCTCACTAGCACCTTCATAAATTCTTAGAGCTCTGATATCCCTGTACAAGGACTCTATCTTTTGCCCCACTAAAACGCCTTTGCCCCCGTGTAACTGAAGGGCCGTATCAATCACTTTTTGAGCATTTTCTGTAGCTGTAAATTTAGAAATCGCGGCTAATTGAGAGTATTTCTTTAATTTCTCCTTTTGTTGCGTTGGATTTAGATCTTTGATATTCAATTTAAGGTCCCTAAACCAAGCTGCTCTATAGGTGAGCAGGGCAGCCGAATCGATAAGAGATAGCATTTGCCCCAAACTTGCCTGAGTCAATTGAAAGTCAATCAATTTTTGGTTAAACATATTTCTGTTGGCGCTGTGGGACTTAGCCTCCCATAGGGCTCGTCTTGACATTCCCACAGCGGCTCCCGCCACTGATGCTCTAAAAATATCAAGAGTCTGCATCGCAAGCTTAAAACCTTGATTAAGCTCACCCAAGAGTTGGGAGCGTTTGATCAGACAATCTTTGAATTTAATCTTTGCTAGGGGGTGTGGAGACATGACTTGTAAATGCTCACTAGCATCTAATCCCTTTGTATCTGCATCAACAATAAAAGCCGATATTCCCCGGGAGCCTTGATCGGGAAGAGTTTTACAAAACACAACATAAAAATCAGCAATCCCGCCGTTACTGATCCATGTCTTGTGTCCATTCAAAATAAAACCGTCTGGCGTTGGCGTAGCCTGCATTCCCATTGCGGCCACATCAGATCCGGCCTCTTCCTCACTTAGAGCAAACGCTGCAATCTTCTCGCCCTTTGATACAGCATTTAAATAAGTCTCTTTTTGTTCTTTTGAACCTCCAAGAGTAATAGCTCCGCTACCAAGACCTTGCATTGCAAAGGAGAAGTCTGCAAGTGGTGAATACTGAGAAAGTATTTCTCTAACAATCACCAATGATCTGGAGTCCAAGTCACTCAATTGTCCGCCGTATTGTGAGGGTACACAGTATTTCAACCAACCCGCTTTTGCCAAAAGGGTTACCCAATCCTTGCATGCGCGTCTATCATCAGTTTCGTCAACCACTTGCTCGGCGCACCACGAATTAAGAGCATCAGCAAGCGCTCGGTGTTCATCCCCAAAGAATGGCAGTTCCCACTGATCCATTGAACTTTGCATCTTAATCCCCCTCAAATTCAGGTTTCGATTTAGCAGCAAATGCGTTATAGGCTCTTTTGAAATCATTGGTTTGCATACAGATGGCTTGGGCCTGAGCCTCGGCCTCTATCGCTTGATCAATTGTCATTGCCCATTCTTGGTTGAGCATATTTTTTGTCATTGAATGGGCAAAAGTGGGCCCCTGTGCAAGAGAATTGGCCAATACATAAGCGTCTTGCAGTAGGTCCTCAGGATTGCTGATTTTGTTATAAAAGCCCCAATCAAGCGCTTCGCTTGATGACATGGGTCGTCCCGTAAATAAAAGCTCACTTGCTCTGCCCTGCCCTATGACTCTGGGGAGCAAAGCACAAGCACCCATATCCGCACCGGCTAGGCCAACACGCGTAAATAAAAATGCAACCTTACTGGCCGGTGTACCTAATCTCATATCGCTAGCTAGCGCGATCATTGCTCCAGCTCCTGCACAAATACCGTCAATAGCCGAAATAATGGGTTGCGGAGCATGTCGAATAGCACTAACCAGGTCACCAGTCATGCGAGTAAAGTTTAGTAATTCTGGCATGGTCATTTTAGTGAGAGGCCCAATGATTTCATGTACATCACCTCCTGAGCAGAAATTACCACCAGACCCCTGAATCACCACAACACGCACATCCTTTGAATACCGAAGGTTCTGAAATAACTCTCTAAGCTCCGCATAGGATTGAAAAGTTAGCGGATTTTTGCGCTCAGGACGATTCAGTGTAAGGGTTGCAACACCGCGTTCAAAGCTCCAACTGAAGTGTTTGGGCTTATAACCTTCAGTAAAGCTGTACTGCGCACTCATAGGGTTAGTGTCTTTAATGTAGTGATTCATAAGTGTTCCGTTAGATGTTCTGTGTCTGATTCTTGAAGCGTATCTATTTTTTCTAATTTGTTTAATGCCGACGCTTTGACTAGGGCGAGTAGCTTGTATAAACTTTGAATGTCTTTCCTTTGCAGCCCCTCAAAAGATTCCAATATCCATGACTCATGTGCCATGGCCATCTCATTAAAATAGGCTCTACCAGCCTTTGTGAGTTGGATCTTCCAGGCCCTGCGGTCACCCTTAACATCCACACGTTGGACCCACCCCTCAACGACGAGTTGATCGGTAATTGTTGTAACGTTTCCACCGCTGACCATCAGCCTTTTTGAGAGCTCCCCCATTTTGAGTCCGCCAGGAAATTTTTCGAGTTGAGCCATTAGATCAAATCTAGGCAAAGTGGTATCAAACTCTGTCCTCAAACCCATGCGTACCCTTTTCTCTATGAGTTGGGTACAAGTCATAAGCCTTAACCATAGTCTCAACTCATCAGGGTGCTCAGCGTGAATACGGCTCTCTAAATCCATAACATGTACCTACCTTTGAGTTGCTAAGAGTCTATACATCTGATCGCGTCCACTTAAGTAGGGAAGCGGCCAATCAATATCTTTAGCACCAAGTTTTGCTGCTTCATGAAGAGTCCAAGCAGGGTCTGCCAGATGAGGTCTTGCTACAGCGCACAAATCGGCTCTGCCCGCTGCAATGATGCTATTGACCTGATCTCCGTCTGAGATGGCTCCAACGGCCATGGTGGATATACCGACCTCGTTTTTTATTCTGTCGGCAAAAGGTGTTTGATACATACGCCCGTAGACAGGTTTTGCACTTCGGGTCGTTTGTCCGGAGGAGACGTCAATTAAATCGCAACCAGCTTGCTTAAAGAGTTTGGCAATAACTACTGCATCATCATCGGTATTTCCACCAGGTGCCCAGTCATGGGCTGAGATTCTGACGCTCATAGGCAAATGCTTGGGCCAAACTGCCCTCATCGCTTCAAATACTTGGATTGGAAACTTACACCTATTTTCTATATTGCCTGCGTATTCATCAGTTCTTAGGTTGGTGAGAGGTGATAAAAATTCGGATAAAAGGTATCCATGTGCGCAGTGCAACTCTAACCAGTCAAATCCAGCACTAACGGCAAGTTTGGTTGAGTCTACAAATTGAGCAATGATTAGGTGCATATCCTCAAGGGTCATCGCCTTGGGAACCTGATTTTGAGGGCCATAAGCAACTGCACTTGCAGCCATTAAAGGCCAATTCGCCCCTTTGATGGGCTCATCAATTTCCTCCCAACCAAGTTGAGTAGAACCCTTAGCCCCACTGTGACCAATTTGAATACCAATGTGAGTATTTTGTTGGTGTACAAAATCCGTTACCCTTTTAAAGGCATTCATTTGTTGAACACTCCAAAGCCCTGGACAACCATTAGAAATCCGCCCCTCTGGGGAAGGACTTGTCATCTCAACCATAATGAGGCCTGCGCCACCAAGTGCCCTGGCGCCTAAATGCACAAGATGAAAGTCCCCAATCACACCGTCGACGGCACTGTAAGTTGCTGTAGGAGATACCACAACTCTGTTTTTAAGCACTAACTCCCGAATCTTAAAGGGCAAGAGCATGGGTAGCAAACCCTTTGACTGGGCAGACGGTTTCGTTGGTGATTGCTCAGTAAATTCTGAGTTAGCTATTGTGGCTGGAGCTTGACAGGTGTGTTTTTGGGTCAACCACTGCTCATAGCTCGTAAGCCAATTTTTATCCCTTAATCGCAGATTCTCATGACTGATACGTTGTGAACGGGTGAGGAGAGAGTAAAAAAATTGAGGTGCTTCAAGATTTGTATAACGCTCAACGTTCTCAAACCAGGAGGTAGAGTTTCTGGCTGAATTTTGTATTTTTAAAACCTCTACACTTCGCCGGTCCTCATAGGCTTGCAAAATCTCTTTAAGCTGCTTATCGCCGTGTCTCTTAAATGTATCCGCCAAATCAATTGCATCTTCAAGCGCTAGTTTTGTCCCACTGCCTATTGAGAAATGCGCTGTATGTGCTGAGTCCCCCATTAAAACAATGGGTAGGTTTTTAGCGTCAGTGGACTCCCAATGAATCCAAGTATGGCATATCACGCGTGGGAAATTAATCCAAATCGCAGAACCTCGAAGGTGTGTAGCGTTGGATATCAAGTCGTGGCCATCCAAATATTTTGCAAATAAGTTTTGACAAAATTCAATCCCCTCCTCTTGACTCATTTGGTCTATGCCGTGGGCTCTCCAAACGGACTCAGGCGTTTCTACAATGAAGGTAGAGGTATCGTCGTTGTATTTATAAGCGTGGGCTTGAAACCATCCATGCTCAGTCCTCTCAAAAGCAAATGTAAATGCGTCAAAGACTTTGTGAGTACCTAACCAAACGAACCTACATTTTCTAACGTCAATATCGGGTTTGTAGGTTTCAGCAAATCGAGTTCTTATTTTGCTGTTTAAACCATCACAGGCGATTACTAAATCTGGTTGATAAGTAGCTATGACCGCATCAAGGTCACTGACGTCTGTTTCATAAACCAGATTAACTCCTAATTGTTCACACCTATCTTGCAAGATATTTAAAAGATGTTTCCTGCCGATCCCACAAAACCCGTGACCTGTTGAACGAACGGTCTCCCCTTTAAAAAACAGTTCAATGTCATCCCAATGATTAAATGCTAGGCTTATTTGATCGCCCGTTACGGGGTCAGCATGAATTAAATTTTGAAGTGTTTGATCACTTAAAACCACTCCCCATCCAAAAGTGTCGCCTGGGCGATTTCTCTCAAGTATGGTTATTTCAAGTCCTGGATTTTGGAGTTTCATCAAAACTCCAAAATAAAGACCAGCAGGCCCACCGCCAACACAAAGTATTTTATTCATATCGGTATTATTTAAGCTTAAACTATATAAAGTCAATCTATTTAATCTAAAATCACCTAGGGCTAACCCTGTCGTCTTGATTTTTGTACAAACATAACTTGGCCCTACCTCACTTTCCTTGAACCTCATAAAAGATACTTTAAATCTTCACAATCGATTACAAAACAATAGCAAAACAGTAGCAAAAAAATAGCAAAACACTAATCAAATGAGTAATTCAATACACGCGCTCATCACCGGCGGGACCAGTGGAATAGGACTTTCGATCACTCGCGCTCTCCTTTCTGAAGGATACAAGGTCAGTGTTTGCTCAAGAAGGGCAAAATCAAATCATGATTTATTCCCCGACGAACTTAAAGCCGGTAATTTGCAGTTGTTAAATATGGATGTCTCCTCTAAAGCTGAGGTGGAGCAGGCATTTAAAGAGGCCACAAAGGCGTTTGGCACAGTGTCTGTCCTTATTAATAATGCCGGTCAAGCCAGCAGCTCCCCCTTTGAGAAGTCAAGTTCAGAAATTTTCCAAAGTATGTTGTCCATCAACCTAATGAGCGTGATCCATTGTTCACAAGTTGTAATCAACGATATGAAAGCCCAAAAATTTGGCAGAATCATAAATATTGTGAGTACTGCAGGACTAATAGGCTACGCCTACACCAGTGCGTACTGCGCCTCTAAGCATGCAGTCATCGGATTGTCCAAATCGATGGCACTTGAATTCGCCAAAACAGGTATAACAGTAAACAACATATGCCCTGGCTTTACGGATACTCCTTTAGCCCAAGATGCGATAAAAAATATTGTTGAGAAAACAAAGATGACTACGGAACAGGCTACTCAGAGTCTAGTTAAATTTAATCCCATGGACCGGTTAATAAATCCAGAGGAAGTTGCACATACCGCAGTTTGGCTTGCAAGTAAGGGCGCAAAGAGCATTACGGGTCAATCTATTTCGGTTTCAGGGGGTGAAGTAATGCTCAGTTGAAGCCGACAGTTCGATATCTCCATTATTGAATCGAACAGTCTTTGAACCAAACTTTAACTAAATATGAAGATTATGCTTGATAGGATTAAGGGCGAGTAACTAGATGCTATGCAATAAATTTTTAACTCTCCGTTTAACTCTCTGTATTGATTCTTTGATTCATCTATGCATCAATCTGAATTAAAAAATCTCCATTCGATGCTCTCCCAGTTCAATCTACCAAGCCGCATAAAAATTAAGGTCTTTTTTTTCATAACTGCTTACGTTATAAAAAATTTCAACACCTACAAGCTCAAAGAATACAAAAATTAATCTTAAGATTGCTACATGTATGTAAAAACAGTACAGCTGTCTTTACATACATAATCCATGTTAAATTTATAAGTTTATATTTGAATCTACCATAACAAGATCCTCTAGTGAGCTAGTGGCAAGTCATTATCAATAGAGTGTAATTACATAATTTGTCTTTTATTAAAGCAAGTCAGTTAAAGACTTTAATTCGTATATTGTTGAAATGAGGTTGCTACAAAAATGAAGAATCAAAACGAAGAAATATTAATTTTCTCTCGAAAAATGCTTAAAGTAAAGCACTGGGAGCAATCAAATCTCATGAAAAAAACCAATGATATTGGTTTAATGCTTTTATTAATAATAATTATTGCCAATCATGAAAACCAAGCAATCAATCTCAAAACGCTTTGTCAATCCGTTAAGTTTAGTCAACGCAGTGTTGCCTACACAATCAAAAATCTCATCTCTTTAGGATGGGTTATCCTGGAGGCAGATGCCAAAGACAAGAGGCGTCAACTTATTAAAACGACGCCCTTATTAATGTCTTTATTTTTGCAGTATATAGTTCAACTAGATTAGAATTGATAATTGATAGACAACAAACTCAATCATCTCAAGACCATGAAAATTTATCGCTACCCATTTCTCAATATTGTGCTTACATTAATTTTTATGAATATTGTTGGATGCTCAGTATTTGCCGTCGCAGACGCTGCTGTATCTATCACTGCAGATGTTGTTTCTACTGGTGTTTCTGTAGCGGCAACAGGGGTTAAAGCGGCTTCATCTGCAGTAAGAGCGGTTATACCGGATAGTAAATAAATCAAATGAATTGCTCATTCCAAATCAGAAATACTTGCTATAAAGTATTGAGTCTTTGAATTTTATTATTGATTACTTAGTTAAAAAATTATTTTTTGTATATTGTTAATGGAATATCAGTGCTAACTTCCTTGCCACTGTCATTGCTTTTACCGCTCTTATATACTTTTAAAGTACTTGGATCCCCAACTCCAGCCGCTTCTTGTTGTTTGTTCGAAAAAAGACTTCCTATTGCGCTTTCCTTTTTATTTAAAGGTGGCAATTGGTCATACAGATTTTTTTCTGCCTCCCTACCAAACGACACCAACATTTCTTTTGTAATTTTGTTCATCTTGGGCACGAACTTAGCGTTGTGCTTACCCAGATACATATCTTGTCCGCTACCCATTGCATTAAATGCTGCGCTGACCTCAAAAGTTTCTGTATCTATAAGTGTGAACTCTGCAAGTAGGGAATACTCAAGCCTGTAGGCATAGTCACTGGTTCCGGGGATTTGGTCATTTGTGCTTCGAATATCAATATTAATGATATTTCCTTGGAGAACGTACTTTGCATCACCAAAGTCGCCTCGGTTTATTCGTGCTTTGAGATCAAGAAACTCTTCAACTTGTTTTTCATTAGTTAAATTTGGGTTGGATTGGACCACTTTATAGCCAGCTTTAAGAATGGCGGCTTTGATATCAGCAGTAATCCCTCTAATCTCACTATATGAAATAGTCCTTTTAGTGCCATAACTCTTTGAGTAACTGAACTCTGAGTTAGCACTAACAGATGCACCACCAGAGTAAGTTACGGGTGCTGGGGGAGTAGGGGCTCCTGCCTCTAAAGTGGGTTGAACTGCCCCCCCGGTAGGTCCAAAGTTGCTGTTTCCGTTAATTGATCCTTTGGAACTTGCTTTTTCGTCATAAAAGAAATCTTGGTACTCATTTTTCACCAAAAAGTCTGTAACAGCAATTGAATTCGGGATCTTAGGCCGCGGGGGCTTAGCAATAGGTTCAGCTACGGTATAGACGGTTGTTGTTGTGCTTGTTGATGAATTCTCAGAGCTTCCACCCCCAATAGTCATTTTGAAATCTACAACCTCAGTCTTTTTAGCCTGCGTTGTGGGTTGTATCTGAGGTTGTGACAAAGGTGTTTCTTGTGTGACTTTGACCTCTGGGATGGTAGATTGTGGTGCAACTTGAGTAGCCGTTTGTGCATGAGGTGCAGACGCCCCTAATACCCAAATGGCTGCGCCAATTAGAACAATGGCGAGCTGATTTTTTAAAGTCTTATTGTGCATCCGACTCGCTTTTAAGTTGTTTTCTTTCATGATCGATGGTATTTAACAATCTAACGTGATGCTGTTTTGCGAATCTCTTTTTCGTCTTCCCACTCAATATCGCCCGTTTCGTTGTTGATTAGACTTAAATGGAAGTTGTAAAACACATCTTTAACATCCTTTGTTTGTTTAACAATAGAACCGATGAAGCCTTCAACTCTGTATTTGGCACCGTTCATATTACCCATTCTTGTTTGAGTCTGAGCAGCATAAAGACCAGACTGATTCTGACGCTTTAACTCATCAACCTGGTTTTGCATCTCAGAAGTACTTACCGTAAACCTCACTCGGCCACTCCTGGTTAGCTGAGATCTAATTTTTGCAGTGATTGCACTTGTATCAATGTATTCAGAAGTTTTATTTTTAACGTCATAGACAGTGACCCGAGGCGGCTCTCTTGAATCCAGTACAACTCGAGAATCCAACAATGACCGGGCCATTGATTCAGCAATAGTTTGTAAATCAGTAGATCCAAAGTCAGTATTTACCGTCTCAACCCCCTTGGAGTCTCCATACTTAACGCTTGGACCAGAGGGGGACGCACATCCTACAGTTAATGCTAGAACGCTTAATGTGGCAATAATATAAACACGTTTTAAATTCAACATTTTCTTATTTCCTTAACAATTTTTAATCTGAACTTAATTCAAGGCGAAACGTCTCTGCAGCAGGACCGGGTGCAATTCCAATCAGCACACCGGATTGACCACTTCCTACTGGCAATGGTTTCCAAGCCTCATCGCCGTAAACTTGGAATGCATTTTTATCAATCCACATAAATCTATAGGAAATTGATTTCTTCGTTGATTTGACAACTATGGTCGCCTCGGCCTTTAATAAATTATTAACTTTGATACTGCGCATATCAAGTATCTTTACTTCCTCGGTATTGCGCATCCTGACCGTCATCTCGTCAATTGTTGGAGTTGATTTACACGCGGAGAGTAAGACGACAGCGAAAACTAGACATATTTTGAGAAGTGACTTTGTTAACATATGATTGCTCGATTTATTGAAGTGCATAACTATTCATCAATAGGGAGTTAGATAAATCAAATTTAGTGTCTCTATTTGTAATTTTGTAATTGCTCATGGGAGTTGTACCCCCCATAGTGGACACAATAGCCCGACCACCAAGGATTCTTACGTGAACAATTTGGTAATCCTGTCCAAACTGAAGAGGGACAGAAAATACACCAGATGGTGTTGGAATAGAGAAATTATTTTCGCCCTTAGACACGCTAGCTCGTCCCATGTAGATGGTGCCAGGGAGTGTTGACCACTGCCGAACATCCGCACTACCTACAGATAACGCCATCCCAACGGCAAGAGAGGCCAGTAATCCAGCGTTTTGGTTGTTGTTTTTAGCTGCTGCTTGTTGAGCTACCGCCTGTGCAACAATCTGTGTAATGGCTTGGGTACTAGCTTTTAACAAATACCCCGGCATGTCATCTTTTAACTGCCGACGTGACATGGCATCAAGATTAGCAGCTTGATAGAGAATAATAGTTTGACTACCTACGCTCACACTACCTGGGTTGTATACAGGGGAAGGATTCTCTATAACCGGCAAATTAAAGGTTACGATCTTTGGACCTTGTGGGGTATTGAAGGTCATGTTTGATTTGTGTGAATTGATCCTAGGAATGGAACCAGTTTCAACAATAAACAAGACATCAGAGTTGGTACGCCCCCCCCGTCTAGTTGTCTCAATATTTTTATCCAATAATCCAAGGCTTAATTCGAATAGACCGTTATTGGGTTTGAGTTCAAGAGCAGTTCTATAGCCAGGAGCGGCCATTCCGGCCTCCCCTTGCCGCTCAAAGATAAAACCGGCTAAATAGTGTGCAGCAGCATTTTGGTATGCATTCTTTAGACTACTGATTTCGGGAGAATTAATAAGATTTACTGGATAGCCGTTAATGTTATCAATGCGGGTGTAGGACTGAACCTTATTTTTTCTATTTTCAGATTCTTTGGTGTTTAATGCAGCAACACTTTTTTCATGAATCCTATTAATAATTGTTTCTCGCTCTGCCATTTTTTTGGCCTCAACAGTCGCCAAATCCCATCGTCCTGCGAGTACGTGATTCAATGCTAGGTTATAGCTTAGCAAGCTTTTTTCATAATCTTTTGGCTCATATGTAGAGTTTGATCCAATTGAAGCAAAGAAATAGTTTAGAAATTCGCCCGTATCTTTAGCTAAATTAAGTGTTGCTTTCGCTTGCCAATCTTGAACTACATAATCCGCCTTGAGAAGAGATGATGAACTTTCGCTTAGACTTTGAATTCCCAAATATTTAGTCATCTCGCCTTTGTCTAAATAATAAGGTGTATCTTTTTCTTTTTTATCTTTATTTGCAACCTCCAAAATATTCAATGCGGTGGGCACATCCCCATTCCTTAGTGCATTGTTAGATTCATTTAAGGCTTTTTGATTGGGGCCCGTTGCACAACCTAACAGCAAAACAGAAGCCAACAATGTGGGAATGAGGCTTAGTACGTTTTTCATATGAATATAGTGTGAGGTTGATTAATTAATTTAGAACCTAAATCCATAGCTTAGACCGCCACCGGATAATGAATATCCGTTGTTATGGGCCCAGTTCATATAATCGATTTGAATGTATTGTTTCTTGTCATCAGTAAAGTAAAAATTAACCCCTGCACCATACGCCACGTAAGAGCCTGTATAACTTCCGGCATAGCTGGTTTTTAAATTCAATTCATTAACTCCAACCCTACCAAAGAATTCAACAAAATCATTGACAGCAATTTTGGGTTTAATAAAAATACCGTCAAAGTTTAGAGTTGTTGAATAGTCAGCTGTATTTGTTGTTGCACCCAAAATTTCGAAACCAATATTTTTATGAACATTCACTCCAAGATAGCCCGTGTAAGTTGAGCCAATGTTGTAGGAATATTTCCCATAACTGATGTTTAGGGCTGAGTATCCAGCTTGCAAATAAATTTTTCCACCATCGTCTATTGATGATTGAGCTTTTGAACCAATTGAAAAAGCAATAAGAATCAAGGCAAAGGAGAATTTAATAGTTTTGAAGTTCATAATTAAAATAAATAAATAAATTTGAGACCTTGATAATATTATGAAATTTATCAATTAAAAAATATATTAGGTGCATTGATTGCATGCAAAGTATTGCATGCATTTTTTAATTGTTCTCTTTTATCAATAAT
>CAIWAO010000052.1 GCA_903910745.1 uncultured Burkholderiales bacterium | reverse complement strand
TTACTTTGTATTTTGAGGTGAGCACAGGATCAATAGCAAAGCTCGCTTTGCCCAAGCAACAACTTTGATTAACCTGAAAAACATAGTTTTGAATAGCTGCTTGACCCCCACGTCCAAATCCATTAAATACAAGCGTAGTGCGTGTATTTAAACTATCCCTTGCTAGTGTTTCTAATTGACTTCTAGGCATCTCGGTTGATACAAAGATATAGGTCTGCCACCTGGCGAGAATAGACTCCGAGAGCGTTTGGCATTGTGCAATTTGGGCACACATGCCGAGCGCAGCAGTGAGCAGGAGAGATAGGCTTTTGAACATACTGTAGGGTTAGGGATTAGGGATTAGGGATTAGGGATTAGGGATTAGGAGTTAGGGAGTTGCAAAGGGTTGACAACAGTCTTTTCGCTGAAATACAAAGTACCCGTAGTCCTTGTCCGTTGGTCGGGCAGCGCCCGCCTCCTGCAGGAATAAAGGTCTTCCAATTGGCGTACACATCCCGTCCGAGAAAGGAAATACCCGGTTGGTTTTGTACTGCCTCTTATCCATAATGAGCTCAGGAACCCCAAACGCATTGCAGGCTTGCAAAGCGCCTTGGCCCGCCGAAGATTGCTGGGTTCCAGCGGCATGAAGCTTCGCTAATATTCTTGCTATCAGCAGATGTGACACTTGTTCAGGTGTATTTGCCACATTGACATTTCCAGTCAGCGGGTACATCTCCCCCCACGCTCCTGCAACCCAAAATAGGTACTGATTGGGAAATCCAACTGTGGCTTGTATTGAATCTGGAATTTCAGCGGCTATCGAAGTCATCCCTGAAAATGCAAAAGCATAGGGCGTAAGAATTAACGCCAGCGTATCGTCGTTCCATGTCGGGTCAGCCCAGGACATAAAGGGAATATCAAAAGACCTGTTGTCAAGGCACGGTGAGGCTGAAATGATTCCAAGAGCGGTCATCACCGGGTTGATATATTCGTTTAACTGCATAAACGCGGTTTTAGCCGATATATCCCCCCCCGATATTGCGCCGTTTTGTAAGTCACTACCTGACAAAGAGATCTGAACGGCTCCCATCAGCGGCATACATCCCGCTATGTTGGTAACGTCCACCATGTACCTTGGCTCCCAAAATGAGACCGGTGTTCCAACACTTAAGTTATTTGCACAGGCACATATGGGATTGGTGCCCGCCCCAGTGTCATAGTCGTCCCCTTGAACACCTAGGTTGATAAGTACACCGCCCAGTGTCATAGGGAACATGCAGTCGTAGCAAATATCGGTCAAGGGGTTGGGGAACGCACCGGTACAAGTCTGAGCCTGAACCTGAGTAAGCCCCGTCATGGACCAAACAAATAAGAAGAAGAGGAGTGTGCGGACTATTTTTTTCAACTTCGTACTCCAGTCTCAACCCATAATTTTGTACCGCGCTGACTAAGGGTTGTAGGTACAGTCTTAATATCAAGGGAATATGTAAGGTGCAAGGTTTTAATGATTAACCCGTCTTGATCGAAGTAAAAGGGAATGGATTTACCGCCACGCCACGGCGAATTCTTGTATTTAAGCCTCAGCTCGTAAGGAGAGCCCTTGGTCAAAACAATTCTTAGTGGCTCTTTACTGGCGCGTGCAATGGCGTAGTTGATCTGAGTTTGGTCTGTGCCGTCTATAAAAATCAACCCATTTTGAAGAACAATACGCTCCAGTGGTTTGATAACATTTCCCCGGTGGGCAACGACATTTCCACTTGTATCCTTGAAGTCTTTGGGAACTGTAAATGTTAAGTCTCGAAGTTGTGATTGGTAAGTATTGTTGGTTGCAAGACCTAGATCACCAAAATTGTGGAGCTTTGCTTTTAAGACATCTATTTGGTGTTTCTGATACCGCTCTACGTCACCGTTTTTAATTTTTTCGGTAACTATCGCCTTGAGCTGCTCCCTAGCGTCTTGGTCCAAGGCATAGGTTGGAGCTTTTTTCCCAAGATCCTCGCAAAAAACACTGGAGAGGCATAAGAAGGACGCAATCAGTAGTAGTAGTTTTTTCACTCAAATACCACCAAGGTCGTGTTTAAGTCCTGTGTCTGTACAGAGCCTAATCTGGCGTTCATGGCAGATTTAACCTTAGCCGCGTAAATCTTCCTATTCAGTTCGCCCCCAGCAGCACTCGCGTTGTATGCTCCAACGGCTCTCCAAGTATTACCGTGTGTGCGAATTGAATTGGCCAGTATCCATGCCCCCACTTTTACATTGACACAAGGATCGTGCAGGTCTTTCTCTGTAATTGAATACTTAGACAGCTCTTTGAGGTGAGTGGAATTGATTTGCATAACGCCTACATCCCTAGTTCCATTTGAGTTTGTGTTGACTACGTCAGCACTTTGACGACTCTCTACCCAGGCAATTGAGCG
>CAIWAO010000051.1 GCA_903910745.1 uncultured Burkholderiales bacterium | reverse complement strand
TTATTAATCTTGCAGTAAAACCTGGCTCCAGAAGAAGGGGGGGGCATAAGCCACTTATCCTCTAACTTTGTAATTTATGATGGGATTGATTTTTCGTTAATTCTTGATGGACTAATTTCCCTCGATTTCATAAATGGTCATTTGGTGATTTTCCCCTCTTTAACAATCTCACCCCATTTAAAAGCTTCTGCTTTAATTTGTTCTGAAAATTGTTGCGGAGTACTATCTATGACTTCAACCCCCATTTTTGAGAGTTGATCGATCATCTCTGGTTGCTTTAATACTTTTGATATGTCGACATATATTTTTTGAACAACTTCTTTGGGTGTATTGGCAGGTGCAACGATTCCAAACCAATTTGAGAATTCATAACCAGGCACACCGGACTCAGCAATCGTAGGCACATTAGGTAGCAAAGGAGATCTTTTGGAACCAAGAACTGCTAATGCCTTTAACCTCCCTGACTGTATGTGGGGAAGTGCTTGAGCTAGGCTGTCCATCGTGAACTGGACCTGTCCGCTCAGTAAATCGTTGATGCTGGGGGCACTTCCCTTATAGGGTACATGGGTAAATTTAGTGCCCGTCATCTTTTTGAATAATTCAACTGCCAAATGAGGAGCGCCCCCTGAGCCTGAGGAGGAGTAATTAAACTGATCAGGTTTCTCTCGTCCAAGTGCAATGAGTTCTTGGACAGTGTTGGGTGCAAAGTTTGGGTTTGCAACTAAAACAAACGTAAGGCCTACAGCATTGGTAATGGGGGAGAAGTCCTGAGCAGGATTAATCTCCATCGAATACAAATATTGATTGATGGCTAAGTTTCCAAGTGTCGCCATAAAAATAGTATGACCACTGCTCTCTGATTTGGCAGCTGCAGTAGTCCCCATGGTCCCGCCCGCGCCGGCTTTGTTGTCAATGATGACAGGTTGCTTCCAAAGTTTCCCCAGTTCAAGGCCGACTTTCCTAGCAACGATATCTGTGCCACCGGCGGGGGGAAATGCAACGATCATCGTAACAGGATGAGTTGGGAAATTCACCTCTGCTGCATTCACATTGACGTAAAGTGCTGATAAAACGGCAATCACGAGACACAACAAATGACTTTGGATAAGTAAAAAATCAATTCTAGAAAAATTAAGATTTCTTATATTTGAGTGATATTGAAGTGTGGTCATGATTTGAATTTTGAGCTTTATGGTTTTAACTTTATGTCTTGAACTTTACGGCTTGAACATAATTGCGTAAATTTTCACTTGATCAATTCTTCTTGTTGCTGTAAGAAAAACTTGGCAGCGCTCTCATCCAGCAGAGGATATACGTCCATGTGGGCAGGCATGATATCTGACCATTCGTTCATGAGTCGGTGTAGTGTCTCATTCGAGTCGACGTCAAACAATGCAACAGCACCTCGTCCCGTACGAGCATAGACAAATCTAGACATACCGCTTTTAAGGAGAGGGTTCATCCAGTCCCAATACTTTGATCTAGCCTCTATAAGTGTTGAGGGTTTGTCGGGTCGAGGGGTGCTGATAACTAAAAATAACATAATTTCTCCGAGTTTTTTATGATAATTTGATAATGAAAAATTTTAAGTTTTGAACTCAAATATTTTCTCCATTGAATTATGAAACCCACCGAGGTATTCCTTTGTAAAGTTTAAAACTACCCCGTAGGTGTTAACCCTGTAACTAATTGGTGTTTTCTTAAGTACCCATGGTGTTAGCGTATTATTTAAGGTTAATCGGAATTTTAGGTTGTATTTTTATTGATGAGAAAGCTCAAATGTTGAGTCCTCTTTTAAAAGGAATTAAGTCGTGAACAAGGAAATGTCTGAAACATTAACCCGCACCGGTGCTAGTACTTTAATGGGGGATTTGATGCGAAGGTACTGGATACCTGTGATGTCCTCTAGTGAGATAAAAGATCCAGATGGTCCACAGGTGAAAGTGCAGTTGTTGGGTGAGAAGTTGTTGGCCTTCAGGGACACGCAGGGTAAGGTTGGTCTTATCAGTGAGTTTTGTTCTCACCGTGGAGTATCTTTGTATTTTGGTCGTAATGAGGAAAACGGTATACGCTGTGCATATCACGGCATAAAGTTTGACAGGATGGGCAAGTGCATCGATGTACCCGCTGCCCCCCAACTTTGTGAACGCATGAGCATTAAAGGATATCCAACAATTGAGCTCGCTGGGTTGGTATGGACTTACATGGGGCCTGAGGAAAAGATGCCGCCCCCACCTGACCTTGAATGGTGCAAACTACCTGAGTCACATGTATACATTACCAAGCGTGTTCAAGAGTGCAATTACTTGCAGGCCATGGAGGGAGGAATTGACACCAGTCATGTCTCATTTGTACACCGCTATGAGGTTGATCAAGATCCAATGCACAAAGGTGTTAAAGCACTAGATTACATAAAAGCCGATGGCAATGTGGTTTTTACCATTGAGGAGTTGCCCTACGGGCTCGTGCTCCTTGGGCGTCGTAATGGGGATACAGATACCTTTTATTGGCGTATTACGCAGTGGCTCTTCCCCTGGTACACGCTCATTCCACCTTTTGGGCATCACTCATTGGCAGGACATGTATGGGTTCCAATCGACGATCACAATTGCTGGGCTTGGAGTATTAATTTTTACCCTGATAAACCTTTATCCTCTGAGGAGAGGGCGCAACTAGATGCAGGTAAAGGAATTCATGTGGAATATGAGGCGCCTGGCAGTTTCAGGCCTAAAGCAAACAAGGACAATGATTATTTGATGGACCGAGTTGCGCAAAAAGAGAAGAGAGCTTACAGCGGCGTCTTTGGGTTTTCTGCCCAGGACTATTCTCTCCAAGAGAGCATGGGACCTATCCAAAACCATGAGAACGAGAAATTGCTTCATACCGACAAAGCCATCGTAATGGCTAGAAGAATGTTACACGAAGCCGCTCTCAACCTAGCTAAAGGAGTAGAGCCACCTGCGTTAGACTCCTCCTCTCAACGAGTCAGAGCAGCAGGAGTTCTTCTTGGTAAAGATGAGGATCCAGTTAAATGGGCAAAAGAGCACTTAAGTGATTGCAAAAATCATCCCGTCTACTCTATTTGATTTCTAGTTCATTGTGGGTAGTTCAAAAATGAGTTATTTAAAAAAACATCTACTGATAGTGATCGCGCTCACCTTATCAGCTCTTCACATTCCAGGTTTTGCTCAGACCTGGTCACCTCTGAAGCCAATTCGTATTATTGTTCCCATAACAGGAAGTACAAATGATGTATTGGCCCGTTTAATTGCTCCAAAGCTACAAGAGGCATTAGGGCAAACTGTGATTGTGGACAACAAACCAGGTGCGGGAGGTAACATTGGTGCTGATTTTGTTGCTAAATCAACACCCGATGGATACACACTACTCGTAGGCTACAACGGTCCTTTGGTAATTAATCAATCCCTTTTTGAAAAAATGCCCTATGACCCCGTCAAAGACTTGGCTCCTATCACGCTTGCGGTCACTGCATCTCAATATCTTACTGTCAATGCGAGTTCAGGCTTTACAAGCTTAAAAGACTTTATCGCAAAAGTAAAAGCCAATCCTGGTAAGTATTCGTATGCATCTATCGCAGTCGGTAGTGCATCACACCTTACTATGGAAATGTTTAAAACTGATGCAGGTCTTGATATCACCCACATACCCTATAAGGGTTCGGGTGCCGCAGTAACTGATTTGATTGCTGGAAATGTAGACGCATGTTTTTTTGTACCTGGTAACGTTCAGCAGTTTGTTAAAGACGGACGACTCAAGTTATTGGCATCTTCTGGAAGGAAAAGATTTATAAGTACGCCTGAAATTCCAACCATTATGGAGAGCGGCTTCAAGGATTTTGATGCAAGCTCCTGGATTGGATTTCTTGCGCCCGCAGGCACTCCACCCCAAATTATCGATAGATATAACAAAGAGATCACAAAAATATTAATGATGCCTGAGATTCATAATAAGTTAGTTGAAATGCAGTTTGAGGTCATAGCTTCAACTCCTAATCAGTTTAGAGATTGGATTCAATCAGAAATACCCAAATGGGGTAAAGTGATAAAAGCAACTGGCGCAAAAGCTGATTAATTGATTTATGAACAGACTTGCAAATAAAGTAGCCATTATTACTGGAGCGGGCTCAGGCATCGGGGCCGCTACGACTGAGTTATTTTGCAAACAGGGGGCAAAAGTATTGATGGTCGATATGGATTTAAACACCATCAACGCAACCAAGGACAAAATATTTAAAACGTTGCCCAACGCACAAATTGATTTTCACGTAGCAGATACATCAAATGAGCCAGCTGCTTTTGCTGCAGTGGAGAAAGTAATCAAAGCATTTGGTAAATTAGACATCCTGGTCAACAACGCATCTATGCGAAATTACACTGCTTTAGCAGATGTGACTCATGATGAGTGGCTCGCCTTAATGGGGGTGAATATATTGGGTGTTTCAAATTATTGCAAAGCAAGTATCCATGAGCTTCGCAAATCGGGCAAGGGCAGTATTGTTAATGTTTCCTCTTGTTATGCAGTTACTGGCAGAAAAGGAATGGGACTGTACGACGCTACCAAAGCAGCTCAACTGGCTTACACGAGGACCCTTGCTTTTGAGGAGGCCCAGTACGGTGTAAGAGTAAACTCGATATGCCCAGGATCAACTTTGACTGATTTTCATATCGGACGTGCACTTTTAAAGGGTAAATCAGTTGAACAACTGAGGACCGAGAGAAGTACCACCTCTCTTTTGGGGCGTTGGGCTGACCCCATAGAAATAGCTAATCCTATACTCTGGTTTGCATCTGATGAGGCATCTTTTATTACGGGTACAAATTTGATGGTTGACGCTGGTTTACACATCATGTAGTCAACGATGAATGTGCACTAGAAAATTTAATAATCAAACTTCCAATAGGAGAATCCAAGATGCACAAAAGAAGACTATTTCTTAAAGGATTAGGAGCGGGTGCATCTTCTATTTTCTTTTGTAACTGCTGTTATGCACAAGAAATTTCAATTAATAGATCATTAAGCACAAAATGGGACACAGGCGGGGTGGATGCAGGAAATGACCCAACTTTGAGCCATCGTCACCCACTTGCAGGTACTAAGCGTAAGCCGTTTAAATATCAGGGTAACGTAGTCAAAGTGATCGATACCCATGCGCATTGCTTTTTTCCTGAAGCGGTTGCTTTAGCCGGCAAGGGTTTTAACGTAAACGCTGCGGTGAAGGGGGGACCCGAGCACTATATTCCTATAAGCGCCCAAGAAGTGATCAATCGTAGAATTGAAAATATGGATGCCAAAGGCGTTGACATGGAGGTTTTGTCTGTAAATACCTTTTGGTATTCAAAAGAGTTAGAACTTACAAAGGAAATTTGTAGAATAAATAACACGAATCTAGCCGATCTTTGCCAAGCCTATCCGATGCGGTTTGCAGCATTCGGCTCTATTGCTACACAGTATCCTGAGCTGGCAGTTGAGCAGTTAACAGAGCTCATGAAAAATCCATGTTTTAAAGGTGTTGCAATTCAGGCCAATGTGGCAGGAGTTGAGCACTCAGATGCCAAGTTTCATCCCATTTGGGCAAAGGCAGAGGAGTTGGGAGCTGTGCTTTTCATTCATCCTCAAAGTACGCCCCAGTTAGCCCAGCGATTTAAGGGAAATGGATGGATTTCCAACGTGATCGGTAACCCATTGGACACAACCATTGCGCTGCAGCATTTGATCTATGAAGGAATATTAGATAAATTTCCTACTCTCAAAATTCTAGCTGCTCACGGGGGGGGATTCTTGCCCGCTAATGCACCGCGGATGGATCACTCCTGTTTCGTATCCCCTGGTAGCTGCAATCCAAATATCGTTTTGAAGAAAACACCTAGTGAGTATTTAAAACAAATTTACTTTGACTCACTTGTATTTACACCTGAGAATTTAATGCACTTAGTCAATCAAGTCGGTGCCTCGCAAGTCGTCGTAGGTACAGACAGTCCAATACCGTGGGAAGAGTTTCCTGTGGATCACGTACTTAAAACAAGCATAACCAACGCTCAGAGGGCTGCTATATTAGGTTTTAATGCAGCTAAGCTACTTAGGATTTAAAGCTCATATGTTCAAATTAAAGTATCAACTCAACCGTATTCTTAAGATCTGTAAAACTAGACTAAAGTCAAAGCCTGAGCTGCAGAGCTTGATTTCCCCCAAGCTCTTTTCGACATGTTATGTCATTGCTGTGTGTACTACATTATCAGCAATCCCTGGTTTTTCACAAACAGTACCATCAGCTCAAGTAATAAAGGACTTTCCAAGTCATCCGATCAAGTTGGTAGTGCCTTATGTTTCAGGTGGGCCTATGGACGTAATAGGCCGCTTAATTGGACAAAAATTACAAACTCAACTGGGATACGGGTTCGTGCTTGAAAACAAAGGTGGAGCAGGTGGGGCAATTGGCACGGACTTAGTGGCTAAATCTGCACCCGACGGATATACGGTTTTGCTAACTTCCTCTAGTCATGCAAGCTTGCCAATTATTTACAAAAACCTCCCCTATGACCCTATCAATGACTTTACACCCATTACGCTAGCAATCAATAGTGTTGGATTCATCATTGCAGCTAGGCCAGATTTACCCGCTAAGGATTTGGCTGATTTCATCGCAGATGCAAAGGCAAATCCAAATAAATATACTTACGGATCGGGAGGTATAGGTAATGTGATGCATTTTGCTGCTGAGTCGTTTAGCTCAAGTGCGAATGTCAAATTGGTTCACGTCCCCTTTAAAGGTGTAGGTCAAGCTTTAACGGAGTTGATGGCTGGACGAATTGATATATTTATTGGAGCAGCTAACGCAATATTGCCATATATTAAATCAGGAAAAGTAAGAGCCCTAGGCATAACAGCCAATAAAAGATGGTCAGAATTACCAGACCTGCAAACTGCTGATGAACAAGGACTAAAGGGTTTTGTTTACGCCCCGTGGTATGGTTTTTGGTATCCTGCTCATACCCCGATTGGTTACGTTAACAAAATGAACTCAGCAATTTTAAAAGTTCTAGAGGATAGGGGAGTCAAACAGGCACTATTTGACCAGGGCTTTTCAACGGTAGGTACTTCCTCAACTGAATTTTCAAAAGTTATTTTGAGTGAAATTGCCAAAAATGAAAAATTAGCTACTGTGATCGATTTCTCAGAAAAGTGATAGTTTTATCTATACACCAAAATAAATCAATCAAAGATATGACACACCTAATTAAGTCTATCTAGAAATAATTCAAACATTATTGAATTTTTAGCTAAAACTAAGTGTTAAAAACCAATCACCACAAATGAGTGATTAGATTTTTAAATCCATTTGAATAAGACAACCCTCGCTCATTCAGTTTCCTTCTGAATTGACAAAAATCACAACGGAAATTTTCAACTAGGGTAACCTTGATCTTGTAACTATGTTTATGTAGAGAAATTTTCAAAAATTCTGTTGGTTATTTTTAGGGAGATATGGTTTACGAATTGAAGATTTAATCCATAAACACACGCTTACCCCTATTCATACATTTGAAGGTCTATCATGAAAAAAGAATACTTACTCCAACAGCGTGAAAAACTCTCAGTTATTTTGAATGAATTGAATCATAGAGTCGCTGATCAAAAAGGGGGGGAGGTTAGTACGGCTAAGGCTGCTTATGAACATTTCAATCGACCAGAGATGGATCACGCACAACTCATTAATGAAAAAGATACAGATTTTCAAATCACTGAGATGGAATTTAAAAAAATCGATCAAATAAATTCTGCATTAAATAGGATCACCAACGGAAGTTATGGTCTTTGTGAGGGGTGTAAAGGGCCCATTGAGCTAAAGAGACTTCAGATTATCCCCGAAGCTAATTTATGCATTGAGTGTCAATTGGAGTTGATGGATTGATTTTTAATTTCAAAAGCAAGCGTAATTGCAAAGCTACACAATTTTGTTAACTACGAATCCTTTACTTTTGTTCGTTTTTTTAATTTGGTTGCTTTTGACTGCAAACACCACAGTGTGCAAGTTTTGTGAATAACAGTCTCTTAAGAGCAGCAATCGATTGATATGCATAAATACAAATCGCAGTTCAGATCTTTGAGATTCAGATCTGTGAGATTCAGAGATTGGAGCACCTGTCGTGGTCATATTCTCACCTCTTTTATATGACTTATCGTCAAGCTAAGGACTTAAAAATGTTACCCATCAATTCAATGAATCCTACAAACACACCGCCTCAATTGGTTGATTTTATTACGCTCTCGGAAGTCTCAAGCATTTGCGAGATTGATGAGTCCGAGTTAATGGATTTGGTGGATTACGGGGCCATCCATTACCATCATTTTTTGAATGGTGATGGCCTGGTTTCTACACAAAATATTGATTCATTACAAAAAGCTTGTGCGATCAGGAGACGCTATGACATGGACTTATTCATGGTGGTCATAAGTTTTAATCATTTAGAAATTATTGCAGAACTCGAGAAAAAGCTGAAAGTATATATGGATCAAAATCTTTGATTCAGTGGTTACAGTTTCTTCTTTGTAAGGGACTTTCTGATCTTGAAAAGTCTATCTTCATAATCAAAATCATCGCTATTTTCAAATTCTAAATAATTTTTCTGATTCCTAGGGGGTGGTGATTTTAGTCTGTGCTTTATAGGGCAGAAGTAAAATTCAGTTGCCCCAATGATTGCGCCAACCCACTTAATCACCCCAACAGCATAAGCGCAATAAGTACAATGAAATTTTGATATCCAGTCCAAATACTTTAATTCTTGCCTATCAAAAATAATATATTGAGATCTATTGAACTTTTCCAATTTATATATCGGAAAACAAGTCCACTGATAAAACCAAACAAAAGCATCTAAAAGCACAATCGGAAAAATCATTGCGTAAATTATTGGACCAGTGATCAAGTTGATTGGTTTTGATCTTTTAATGAGAGCAATCAAGCCAAGTTGATGATTTGTTTTTTTATGAATAACAAATTTTTTATATTCTTTGCGTAACATGATTCCCCTTGGTTTGGCCCCTTTTTTATGATGATTGAATCACCTTAAAACTAAAAATACGATTGGGGGGAGTTGATTTTTCTAGTAAATCAGTGAGTGAGACGCCGTGTTCAATTTAAGAACTCGTTAATTTAAATTTTCTGCTAAGGGAGTACTGCACAATTTGACAATTATCAAGTAAAGCATATATATAGAGATTCTTAAAACTCTAAAAGGGGAATTCTGCTTTTTTCCGTATTTATCAGTTCTATACTGAGCTTTGAAAAATATTTAGGTTGAAATTCATGTCTACTAATCACGTTATTATCTGGATTGATCACAAGGAAGCTCACGTACTCTTTTTTGACGCAACCTTGAATGAAATAATCAAAAGCAAATCCGATCATAGTCACTTACACCATAAAGCCAATACGATAGGCAGTGGTAACGCTCCCGAGGATCATAAATTCTTTCATAAAGTCCTATCGGTCGTGGCAGATGTCAAAGAAATTTTAATCGTTGGACCAGGCTCAGCAAAAGCTGAATTGCTCAAACACGCCTCTATCCATGATCCAGTGATAGCAAAAAGAATTATTGGTGTTGAGACCTTAGATCACCCAACAGATCCGCAACTTATAGCTTATGCCAAGAATTATTTTCAAAAAATAGACAAGATGCTACCCATAGAAAAGTCCTAAGTTTTTTAAATATCAAACTCGATAATATTTTAGGTTTTTTCTTTTTATTAAAATGAAATAATCATTAAAAAAAGGGCGCACCCTTTGGGAGTGCACCCTTTTGCAATAGAGGTTTAATTCTTAGAATTTATAACCTACGCGGATGACGTAGTCCCATGGATTCAAAGTCAAAGTACCTTTGGTCGTTACGCCGGCTCCTTGGCCTGCTCCAACAAACGTTACATCGGTTTTGATTGGTACATAGGAGACTGAGCCATTGATTGACCATTTGGCGTCAATGTTATAAATTACACCTGCGTTATAGATAGGCGCTGTTGCTGAACTAAGCGAAGCTGAAGTGCCTGCTAATAATGCAACCGTAGCATCGCTGGTGTTAGCAGTTACGCTTTGAAATGTAGTATTTGTTACACCCAATCCAACGTAAGGACGGAAGTTATCCCCAGGATTGTTGAACATGTATTTCGCTACGATCGAAGGATTAAATTCCTTTGCACTAGCAGCGCCTGGGTGGCTAGTCGGTTGGCCTAAAGCGACCGCTCCTGGAGCGACCATGTCAACTGTCATTTTTGGCGGTATACCAATTGTTACTTCAGCAGCAATTTGATCTGTAAACATGTACAAACCACCAAGTGTCATAGTCGAAATACCAGAAATAGAAGCTGTTGCACCATTAAGCACACTCGTAAATGTTGGGCTTGTTGAGCTTAGGGGGCCAAGGGATGCGTTTGGCTTAATGTAGGCTGCACCGACTGAGAAAATAAGGTCACCCGCCTTTTGGGCAGATGCCATCGTTGAGCAGCATAAAAATGAAGCTAACGTAATAAATTGACTGATTTTTTTGATATTTGTCATAACTGTCCCTTAAAGTAATCATTAATGAGTATTTATTTTCCGACTTATTCAGACACGTCGAATAAGGATTTACGATAGGAAATGTCTTTTTTTAGTGCAAAAATCTATTATTTTAATGATTTTGAAACTTATGGGGTCTTTTTGTACGCGCTATGGTAGCTTTATTGCTTCGAAGTAGCTAAGCGTTTTTCGTAACTACCTTTTTTATTCGTTGGTAGCGAAACGTCAAATAATCAAGCTTGGATTGAGCAAAATTTTCGCGCATCCCCCGACTACAGCGAAGCTTAGTCGCGGGTCAAGCGAAAGGAGCCGAAGGCGACATGCGTCACCTACGGAGGCGATTCTTGATCCTGGATATACGCAACGAGCTGCTCGATGCTCGC
>CAIWAO010000050.1 GCA_903910745.1 uncultured Burkholderiales bacterium | reverse complement strand
CCAAAAGATCTCAATGAGGCACTACAAGTTATTGATGCCGATCAATATGGCTGTTTCTTTGGATAACAAGCGTGTTTAATAAATGCCCATCCCCCGTTAATTGGGTAGAGCCCTGGCGGAGAGGGCGGGATTCGAACCCGCGGAGGGTTTTACCCCTCACACGCTTTCCAGGCGTGCGACTTAAACCGCTCATCCACCTCTCCGCGTGGGCTCTATTGTATCAGTGTAGTTTGCATTGCAACATAAGGCATGTACACTTCGTGGTTTTATCTCATTCTCAACTCAGGATTGCCCATGAAGTTTCATTTTCCAATTGTCATTATTGACGAGGACTTTAGATCAGAAAACACCTCTGGACTAGGTATTCGGGCGTTGGCTGATGCTATTGAGAGTGAAGGCCTTGAGATACTGGGCGTAACCAGCTATGGTGACCTGAGCCAATTTGCTCAGCAGCAGTCTAGGGCTAGTGCTTTTATCCTATCCATTGATGATGAGGAGTTCACTCCGGGGCCTGATTTAGACCCCGCAGTCCTCAATTTACGCAACTTTATTGAAGAAGTTAGGTTTAAGAACGCCGAAGTGCCAATTTATGTTTACGGCGAAACAAAAACTTCGAGGCATTTGCCCAATGATATTTTGCGTGAGCTCAACGGCTTTATCCATATGTTTGAGGATACCCCTGAGTTTGTCGCTCGCCACATCATCCGGGAGGCAAAAACCTACCTTGAAGGGGTAAAGCCCCCTTTCTTCAAAGCTCTTCTAGATTATGCTGAAGATGGATCCTATTCCTGGCATTGCCCTGGTCACTCAGGAGGCGTTGCTTTCCTTAAAAGCCCCGTAGGACAAATGTTCCACCAGTTTTTTGGTGAAAATATGCTCAGAGCAGACGTTTGTAACGCTGTGGATGAGTTAGGCCAACTCCTCGACCATACGGGACCCGTAGCAGCCTCTGAGCGCAACGCTGCCCGTATTTTTAATGCGGACCATTGTTACTTCGTTACCAATGGAACAAGTACCAGCAATAAAATTGTCTGGCACCACGCTGTAGCCCCTGGAGATGTTGTTGTAGTTGACAGAAACTGTCACAAATCTGTACTTCACGCGATTATTATGACCGGGGCTATCCCGGTTTTCTTAAAACCCACTCGAAACCATTTTGGAATCATCGGCCCCATTCCGCAAAGTGAGTTTGAGCCTGAAACGATTAAGGCAAAGATTGCAGCAAATCCATTGTTAAAGGGAGTTGATGTCACCAATATCAAACCAAAGGTATTGACGATTACGCAGTCTACTTACGACGGGGTTTTATACAACACAGAAACTATTAAGAAAATGCTTGACGGCTATGTTGCCAATCTCCATTTTGATGAGGCTTGGTTGCCCCATGCCGCTTTTCATCCTTTTTACGGAACTTATCATGCAATGGGTAAAAAGCGTGAGCGTCCAAAACACTCCATGGTCTATTCAACCCAGTCAATTCATAAGTTATTGGCAGGTATAAGTCAAGCTTCCCATGTATTGGTCCAGGACTCTCAAACTAAGAAGTTAGACAGACACCTCTTTAATGAGGCCTTTCTAATGCACACCAGCACAAGTCCTCAATATGCAATTATTGCAAGTTGCGATGTTGCAGCGGCTATGATGGAGCCACCCGGTGGAACCGCATTGGTTGAGGAAAGTATTGTTGAAGCGCTTGATTTCAGGCGCGCCATGAGAAAGGTGGACGAAGAATACGGCAAAGATTGGTGGTTTAAGGTTTGGGGCCCTGATCAATTGGTTGATGAGGGTATTGGTCGTGCTGATCAGTGGATTATTCAGAGCAAAGGTAAGAACTCTAAGTGGCACGGGTTTGGAGACTTAGCTGATGGGTTCAACATGCTTGACCCCATCAAATCAACAATCGTTACTCCGGGTCTTGATATCAACGGTAAGTTTGCAAAGACGGGTATACCAGCGAGTATCGTCTCCAAGTTCCTTGCCGAGCACGGTGTGATTATTGAGAAGACTGGACTTTACAGCTTCTTCATTATGTTCACAATTGGCATCACCAAAGGCCGTTGGAATTCATTGTTGACTGCTCTTCAGCAGTTCAAAGACGACTATGCTAAGAATCATCCGATGTGGAAAATACTCCCCGAGTTTTCAGCTAAATATCCTCAATATGAGAATATGGGCCTGCAAGACCTGTGTCAACACATCCATGAGCTTTATGCAAAATATGACATTGCACGTTTAACGACTGAGATGTACTTGAGCGATTTAACTCCCGCCATGAAGCCAAGCGATGCCTACGCTCAGATTGCTCACTCTAACACCGAGAGAGTTCCAGTTGATCAATTAGAGGGACGCATCACGACCAGTTTGATTACGCCCTATCCACCAGGAATTCCTTTGCTGATACCCGGTGAAGTGTTTAATAAAAAGATCGTAGATTATTTGCGCTTTGCAGGTGAATTCAATGCCCAGTGCCCTGGCTTTGAGACTGATATTCACGGTTTGGTTGCTGAAAAAGACGCTCAAGGCGTAATCCGGCACTACGCGGATTGCGTAAAATCATAGAAATTAAGATTTTTCCAGATATTTGTCGTCAATATATACTTAATTAACGGCAAATACCCCAAAAGAATCATGAATTTTCAGATGGATTTTCATTCAATTCACAGCTAAATTTTAGGGGTTTAAGGTTTAAACTCATAGGTTGATTTAGCAGTTCACTTGACGCTTAAAAATCCGAAGTGGCAAGTTAATTTTGGGGTGTCTCCTTGGGTTACATTCTGGGTTTTACTGCTGGTATAAATTAGACCTTGCGTGAAGGAATGGTTAATGACTAAAAAGTCCAGAGAATTCAAACCAGCCACTTTAGAGGACTGGGAACAAGCCGCTTTAAAATCAGCTCCCAAAGGAGACCTCGAATCTCTTAACTGGCACACGCCTGATGGCATAACCGTTAAGGCCCTTTACACAGCCGCCGACATAGAGGGATTGGCTCATACAGATACATTACCTGGATTTGAGCCGTATATCCGTGGACCACAGGCCACTATGTATGCCTCCCGACCCTGGACTATTCGTCAATACGCTGGATTCTCTACCGCACAAGAGTCCAACGCTTTTTACCGTAAAGCCTTGGCAAGTGGAGGTCAAGGCGTATCCGTTGCATTTGATTTAGCGACCCACCGTGGATATGACTC
This sequence comes from uncultured Burkholderiales bacterium, assembly GCA_903910745.1. Taxonomy (GTDB): domain Bacteria; phylum Pseudomonadota; class Gammaproteobacteria; order Burkholderiales; family Burkholderiaceae_C; genus Limnohabitans. The sequence continues at coordinate 15,517 of CAIWAO010000050.1, read as the reverse complement.
AGATCATCCCAGGGTAACGGGTGATGTGGGCAAGGCAGGGGTAGCCATCGATACCGTGGAGGATATGAAAATCCTCTTTGATCAAATTCCACTAGACAAAGTATCTGTATCCATGACCATGAACGGGGCCGTACTACCCGTATTGGCTGGGTACATCGTAGCTGGAGAGGAACAAGGTGTAAGTTTAGACAAGTTGAGCGGAACCATTCAGAATGATATTTTGAAAGAGTTCATGGTCAGGAATACCTATATATATCCGCCTAAACCTTCGATGAAAATTATTGGTGACATTATTGAGTACACCTCTCAAAAGATGCCCAAATTCAACTCCATCTCGATCTCCGGATACCACATGCAAGAGGCCGGTGCCAACCAGGCACTAGAGCTTGCATTTACGCTCGCAGATGGCATGGAATATGTCAAAACGGCCATGGATAAGGGCTTAGATGTGGATGATTTTGCGGGTCGCTTGTCCTTCTTTTGGGCAATTGGGATGAATTTCTACCTTGAGGTTGCAAAGATGCGCGCTGCGCGCCTTCTTTGGTGCAGAATCATGAAGTCTGTTGGTGCCAAATCCCCCAAAAGTTTAATGCTTAGAACGCATTGTCAAACCTCTGGTTGGTCGCTCACCGAGCAAGATCCCTACAACAACGTGGTGCGCACGACCATAGAGGCAATGGCAGCCGTATTCGGGGGCACACAAAGTCTGCACACCAACAGCTTTGATGAGGCGATCGCACTACCAACAGAATTTAGCTCGCGAATTGCTAGAAATACCCAGTTGATTATCCAAGAAGAAACCCACATCACCAGTGTCATTGACCCCTGGGCTGGAAGTTACATGATGGAGAATTTGACTAACGAGATGGCTGAGAAAGCCTGGGCCATCATTGAAGAGGTAAAAGAGATGGGGGGTATGACTCAGGCGGTTGATTCAGGTTGGGCGAAGCTAAAAATTGAAGCTGCGGCGGCTGAGAAACAAGCCCGAATTGATTCTGGTTTAGATGTGATCGTAGGCGTTAACAAATACAAATTGAAAACTGAAGACTCCATCGAGTTTCTTGAAGTTGACAATGTAAAAGTCCGCGATGGCCAAATCAAGATGCTCAAGGAGATCAAAGACAAAAGAGACGCAGCTGCTGTGCAGGGGGCTCTTCAAGCGTTGACCGATGCTGCGCAGTCTGGGGTTGGCAATTTATTGGATCTATCAGTAAAAGCAATGCGGCTTAGAGCCACAGTAGGTGAGGTTAGTGACGCGCTTGAGAAGATTTACGGTCGTCACCGCGCCGATACTCAAAAGGTAACAGGCGTCTACGCTGCTGCCTACGACAGTGAGGCTGATTCAATGCAAACTTGGGAAACTCTTAAGAAAGACATTTCTGAATACGGCGATAAACTTGGACGACGGCCAAGGGTGATGATTGCCAAACTTGGCCAAGATGGGCACGACAGAGGGGCTAAGATTGTTGCTACTGCCTTTGCTGACCTTGGTTTTGATGTTGATATGGGACCTCTTTTTCAGACCCCTGAGGAGTGCGCCAGACAAGCTATCGAGAATGACGTTCACGCAGTAGGTGTCTCAACACTTGCAGCAGGTCATAAAACCCTGGTACCCGCCATCATTGCATCGTTAAAAGCTCAGGGCGCAGAGGACATCATCGTATTCGTTGGTGGAGTGATTCCCAAACAAGATTACGATTTTCTCTATAGTGCAGGTGTCAGGGGAATTTACGGTCCAGGTACTCCTATCCCAACGAGTGCTCGTGATGTTTTAGATCAAATCAAAAAGGCTCAGTCCTCCGGTGAGGTCTAACGAACTAGCTCAAGCACTACTCGCCGTGGTGGGTAGTGATGCAACCCACGGCGAAGATACAAGCCAGAGTATCACTATTGAGTCAGCAAAAAGAAGAGCTCTTGCGAAATCTATTACTTTGCTCGAGTCAAGCTTGGCCTCTGACCGTGTGCAGGCAGATGAACTCATCTCTAAAGTCTTACCCCATACGGGCAACTCTTTAAGAATTGGGATCAGCGGAGTACCCGGCGTTGGCAAAAGCACTTTTATTGAAGTGCTAGGGCTGTACCTCATTCAAAAAGGTCATAAGTTGGCGGTCCTAGCCGTAGACCCTTCTTCATCTGTGTCGGGGGGATCTATTTTGGGGGACAAAACGAGGATGGAGCGTTTGTCAGTTAATCCTAACGCATTCATTCGACCTTCCCCTAGCAAGGGGACTCTAGGCGGGGTAGCCGAGAAAACCAGAGAGACCATTTTGCTTTGCGAAGCTGCAGGTTACGACGTGGTGATTGTTGAGACAGTCGGCGTAGGTCAAAGCGAAACGACAGTCTCACTGATGACAGATCTTTTTGTACTGATGCAACTGCCCAACGCAGGGGATGATCTTCAGGCTATAAAGAAGGGAGTGATGGAATTAGCCGATTTGGTTTTGATAAATAAATGCGATTTAGATCCTAATGCCGCCACCAGGGCACAGGCTCAAATTACGAGTGCGATGAGGTTGTACGGCTTTCACGGTAACCCTACCAAAAACAATCATCTTCAAAGTGGTGGTATAAAAACTCATTCCAACGAGATGGATGTTCACGGTCACGAACATAGCCATCTGGACATGCCACTCAAAAAAGTCATGCAACTCAGTGCACTAGAGGAAAAGGGTATTGAAGAATTTTGGAATACTGTTGTTTCTCACAAAGAGGCTAGGTATAAAAGTGGCGAGTGGGCAGAGAAACGAAGATTTCAAGCCATCTCAGCGATGTGGGAGCGAGTTGACGGGGAGCTTAAGAGATCTTTTAAAGAATACCCGGGTGTGAAGGGTTTATTGCCCGGCGTGCTGAGCGCCGTTAATTCAGGCACTTTGGCTCCAACGGTAGCCGCTCGTCAATTGCTAAAAGCCTATATGGGAACTGAATTTTTGGGGTCGACAAATTAAAAATTTAGTTAAGGATGTATTTTTTGACCTCAATCAAGACTTAAGCTAAAACCTAGCAATCAACATAGATTATCATTTTCAACAATCAAAACTGTATATTTCCGGAGCAATTCACTATGCAAGATATTCTTCAGCAACTTGAGGACAAAAGAACTGCTGCCCGCCAAGGCGGGGGCGAGCGCCGGGTTGCGGCCCAACACGCCAAAGGTAAATTGTCTGCTCGTGAGCGCTTAGAGGTCCTCCTTGATGAGGGAACCTTTGAGGAATGGGATATGTTTGTTGAGCACCGTTGTACCGACTTTGGAATGCAAGACAACAAAATACCCGGCGACGGAGTAGTTACAGGCTACGGGATGATCAATGGTCGACTCGTGTTCGTCTTTTCACAAGACTTTACAGTCTTTGGTGGTGCATTATCAGAGGCACACGCTGAGAAGATATGCAAAATCATGGATCAGGCCATGAAGGTCGGTGCTCCTGTCATTGGGCTCAACGATTCAGGGGGGGCCCGTATTCAAGAGGGCGTTGCGTCGCTTGGTGGATATGCAGATATTTTCCAAAAAAATGTACTCGCAAGCGGTGTCATTCCGCAAATCAGCATGGTCATGGGACCTTGCGCAGGCGGTGCAGTTTACTCCCCTGCAATGACCGATTTCATCTTCATGGTGAAAGATACCTCTTACATGTTCGTGACCGGTCCTGAGGTTGTTAAAACAGTAACCCATGAAGAGGTGACCGCTGAGGAACTTGGTGGTTCCATCACCCATACAACGCTGAGCGGAGTTGCGGATAGGGCGTTTGACAACGATATTGAAGCACTCTTGATGCTCAGACGTTTGTATAACTATTTGCCACTGAACAATAAAGATATTCCGCCTCTTAGAGACAGCGGGGATCCTAAGGACCGGATGGACTTGAGTTTGGATACTTTGGTACCCGAAAATCCAAACAAACCTTACGATATGAAAGAGCTGATTCTTAAAACCGTTGACGACGGTGATTTCTTTGAGATTCAACCCGAATACGCCAAAAACATCATTGTTGGTTTCGCTCGGATGGCGGGACAGTCAGTGGGTATCGTTGCCAATCAACCCATGGTTCTTGCGGGTTGTTTAGACATCAAAAGCAGTATCAAAGCGGCCCGTTTCGTGCGCTTTTGTGATGCATTCAATATTCCTGTTATTACCTTTGTCGATGTTCCTGGCTTCATGCCAGGTACCTCTCAGGAATACGGTGGAATTATCAAGCACGGTGCCAAATTGCTTTACGCTTACGCTGAGTGCACGGTTCCTAAAATTACCGTTATTACCCGTAAAGCATACGGGGGCGCTTACGACGTAATGGCTTCAAAACATTTGAGAGGGGATGTCAACTTTGCATGGCCAAATGCTGAAATTGCTGTGATGGGGGCCAAAGGTGCAGTGGAAATTATTTTTAGAGAAGATAAAGGCGATCCAGAAAAGCTAGCTCTAAAAGAGGCCGAATATAAGAGCCGGTTTGCTAATCCGTTTGTAGCCGGCGCCAGAGGGTTTATCGATGATGTCATCTTGCCCCACGAAACACGCAAGAGGATTTGTCGCTCACTCATGATGCTTAAGGATAAGAAATTAGAGAATCCTTGGCGCAAACACGGCAACATCCCACTTTAAAAAATTACCTATTTATCTATTAAATTTCAGATAACTTTTACAAGACTATGTTTAAAAAAATATTAATTGCAAACCGCGGTGAAATAGCCTGTCGTGTTATCGCAACCGCAAAGCGAATGGGTATTTTGACTGTCGCTGTTTACTCAGATGCCGACAAGGATGCTCGTCATGTGCAACTCGCTGATGAGGCAGTCCTGATTGGTCCTGCTGCATCTAGGGAGTCATACCTTGTTGCGGACAAAATCATTGCAGCTTGCAAAGCTACTAATGCGCAGGCTATTCACCCAGGCTACGGATTTCTCAGTGAGAACGAAGCCTTTGCTAAGAGATGTGAGGATGAGGGTATTGCTTTTATCGGACCTGGTTCACAATCGATCGCAGCGATGGGCGACAAAATTGCTTCCAAGAAACTTGCAACCAAGGCCGGTGTAAATACCATTCCCGGGGTTAATGAGGCTATCGCATCTGCTGAAAAAGCGGTTGAAATCGCTAAGGGCATTGGATATCCCGTCATGATCAAAGCATCTGCAGGAGGCGGGGGTAAGGGACTGCGTGTCGCATACAACGACAAGGAAACATTGGAGGGGTTTACATCTTGTACTAATGAAGCTAAAAATAGTTTTGGAGATGACCGGGTTTTTATCGAAAAATTCGTAGAAGAACCAAGGCATATTGAAATTCAAGTTCTAGGTGACTCTCATGGCCATGTCATCTACTTAAATGAGCGTGAATGCTCCATCCAACGCCGTCATCAAAAGGTTATTGAGGAGGCACCTTCGCCTTTTATTAGTGAAGAAACCAGAGCAAAAATGGGCGAGCAAGCCGTAGCTCTGGCAAAGGCTGTCAACTATAAAAGTGCTGGAACTGTTGAATTTGTGGTTGGACGGGACCAGAGCTTTTATTTTCTTGAGATGAACACAAGGCTACAAGTTGAGCATCCCGTAACCGAGTGCATCACGGGTCTAGATTTGGTGGAGTGGATGATTAGAATTGCTTATGGGGAGCACCTAACCCTCAAGCAAAGTGATGTTAAAAGAAATGGATGGGCTATTGAGTGCCGAATCAATGCAGAGGATCCACTAAGAAATTTCCTACCCTCCACTGGTAGATTGGTGCATTTTCAGCCACCCCCTCAAACCATGTTCCAAGGAGATACCCAGCATCTAAACGGAATTAGGGTTGATACAGGTGTATCCGATGGTGGTGAAATACCAATGCACTACGACTCTATGATCGCAAAGTTGATCGTTCACGGTGCGGACCGTGGTGATGCTATTGCGAAAATGAAAGAAGCTTTGAATGGGTTTGTGATCAGAGGGGTTAACTCTAACATCGCATTTCAGTCTGCATTGCTTGCTCACCCGCAGTTTGTAAGCGGTCAGTTCAATACTGGATTTATTGCTGAGCACTATCCTAAAGGGTTTACTAAGAACAGTTCGCATCATCCAGATCCCGACTTTTTGATTGCCTTGGCTGCCTTTGTTAGGCGTAAGTCTCGTGAAAGAGCAACAAATCTGACAGGTCAATTACCAGGCTACGACGTCAAAATAGGCGAGAGTTATGTTGTCATTGAACTGTCCCCAAAGGGGGAGCACCGTCATGTGAATGTTCAAGTTGATGAGTATTCGGGTAGAAATGGACTTGCTGTGATAACGGTTGAGGGGAAAAATTATTCTATCGAGAGTGACTCAAGACTGAGCGATATCAAAATTACCGGTACTTTGAACGGTCATCCATTTGCTGCCCAAGTCGATAGAGGGTCTGATAAAAATCCTCTGGTTTTGGAGGTCACTCACAGCGGTTGCTCTTTGAGTGCGCTTGTTGTCTCACCCCGTATGGCAGAGCTTTATAAGCTCATGCCCTTTAAAGCACCTCCAGATCTTTCTCGTTTTGTGCTCTCCCCCATGCCTGGTTTGTTGGCCGATGTGCTGGTCACCCCAGGACAAAAGGTCCAAATGGGTGAGCGAGTCGCAATCATTGAAGCGATGAAAATGGAGAACGTTTTAGTTGCTGCACAAACAGGAGTCGTTAAAGCCGTACTCGCTAAAAAAGGTGAATCACTCTCAGTTGACCAGTTGATTGTTGAGTTCGAGAAAGAGTAACTAATTTGCATAGGAAAAAATTATGAGTGATCGTCCTTTTAAAGTGCTTGGTATTCAACAAATTGCTATTGGTGGTGTTGATAAAGAGGCATTAAAAGCGCTTTGGGTAGATATGTTGGGTATACCCGTTACAGGTGCCTTTAAGAGTGAGCGTGAAAATGTGGATGAGGATATTTTGACAATCGGCCAAGGTGCAAACGCAGTTGAGGTGGATTTGATGCAACCCATTGACATTAACAAAAAGCCTGCAGTTCATACAACACCACTTAACCATGTGGGACTGTGGATTGATGACCTACAGTCTGCTTATGATTGGTTAGGCAAAAATGGGGTTAGGTTTGCTCCAGGGGGCATAAGAAAGGGTGCTGCAGGATTTGATATTTGCTTCATACATCCAAAGGGTGATAGCCTTTTGCCAATCAGTGGCGAAGGCGTTTTGATTGAGCTTGTGCAAGCGCCAGAATCTGTTAAAAACCGCTAAAAATCTCAACTGAATGTTGCGGTTTTTAAGTTGATTAATTTAATTCAAATACTTTAAGCTCATCATTTAGCTAATCCCCCTAACGAATTATTGATTGCTATCTGAGCTTTTCGTTTTTTTGTTCCTGTTTGATCCTTGCCCGCTCAAGAGCCGCGTTAATGATGTCAGTCTTTCTTTTCAGCTGGGCTTGGTGTTCTTGGGCTTCTTTTAAGGGGGGCATATTCGTAGTTTGGTCCAGATCCTTAAGATGCTCTAACGCTTTGGCCTTTAACTTCTCTTGCTGATCTAGGCCGGATTGGTGAAGTCTGAGTTTGTGGGCTGAGTAGCGAGTTTTAGCTTGCTCAGCAAGACCAAGACTCCAAGCATCCCAAGCCGTTTTTGCATGACTTATGTTGTCTAAAAGAATGCAGTCAACTGGGCATACAGGTATACAGAGCTCGCACCCTGTACAGTATTTCTCGATCACGGTGTGCATTTTCTTGTGAGTACCTAGTATTGCATCGGTAGGACAAGCGTTTATGCAAAGTGTGCATCCTATACACACATCCTCGTCAATCCAGGCTGTAAATACTGGCCCCTCAACTCCGTTGGCGGGGTTTAGTGGGGTTATTTTTTGTCCGGTAATTGATGACAAACGCTTAATGCCATCACTACCCCCGGGGGGACACTGGTTGATTGGGACATTATCAAAGACAATGGCCTTTGCATAACCCTCACAATCAGGGTAGCCACAACGAGTGCACTGTGTTTGAGGGAGTGCGTCTAATACATTTTGAAACAATGTAGAGCTTAGCTCTGAAGGCATTTCACCACCACCATAGGGTGAGTTTTCAGGACTCATCTGATTTTAAAACGTTAGATGCAACTCATCCAGTATAAGGCAGTAACAGGCAGTATCAGGCCTTAGACCTTTTGCGAGAAGCGCTCACCTTGGTTAAAGGTGCCGATTTAGTGGATGCTTTTGCTACTGCTTTAGCAATGGGTTTGGAAGTTGCCTTAACACTTGTTACGCTTGGCTTGACCCTGGCTTTAGCGCTCGCTCTAGTAGCAACTTTGTGCGCTGGTTCGTGTTGAACAATAAATGCTCGGACCTCTGGATAGACGACCTCTCTCCAGCGGCGACCACTAAATATGCCGTAATGTCCAGCGCCGATGACTTCTAGGTGTCTCATATCTGATTTCTTAAGACCTGAGCACAGATCTTGGGCCGCCTTAGTTTGACCGGAGCCAGAGATATCATCTAGTTCACCCTCTACGGTTAACAAAGCCGTAGTTTTAATGTCAGCGGGTTTGACTCTCTCCAAGTGACCATCTGCGGATTTAACGTCCCATGTACCTTTTACTAACTTAAACTCTTGAAAAACTGTAGAGATAGTTTCCAAATAATAATCAGCATCCATATCTAGCACAGCGTTGTACTCATCGTAGAACTGCCTGTGGGACTCAGCATGAGAATTGTCTCCTTTGATCAGATCTTTAAAGTAATCGTAATGACTCTTTAAATGTCTATCTGGATTCATGGCGACAAAGCCTGTGTGCTGTAAAAAGCCAGGATATACGCGTCTACCGGCTCCCGGGAAATTGTCGGGAACACGGAAGATCACATTGTTTTCGAACCAAGATAGGCTCTTGTTCATTGCTAGATTGTTTACAGCAGTAGGTGATTTAGAGGCATCAATGGGTCCGCCCATCATGGTCATACTGAGCGGGGTCTTCTCACCCCTGCTGGCCATCAATGAGATAGCAGCAAGAACAGGCACTGTGGGCTGACACACGCTTATCACGTGGCAATTATCGTATTTACCTTGTAAATAAGTAATAAATTCTTCAATATAGTTGACGTAATCATCAAGATGAAACTCACCACTCTCAAGGGGAACCGTTCTGGCATTTGCCCAATCTGTAATGTAGACTTTGTGATCAACTAACATTGATTTGACGGTGTCTCTTAGGAGCGTAGCGTAATGGCCCGATAAAGGAGCCACGATTAGCACCACGGGCTGGGCCTTTAAATGTGCCAGTGTCGGTGGATCATCACTAAAACGTTTGAATCGTCTGAGTTCACAAAAGGGTTTTGAGACCTCAACTCTTTCTTGAATGGCAATATCAACCTCGCCAATTCGGATGGAGTGAAGACCAAAGACCGGTTTGACGTAGTCTTTTCCTAGTCTGTAAAACAAATCATAGGTGGCAGAAAATCTTTGTCCCAGTTGTGTCTGGGTCCCAGGTAAGGAGGGATTGTTTATCGCTTTGGATGCGTATTGGGCAAAATCAGTGAACGGCTCAAGTAAAGATCTTTGAGATTCGTAGAGTTGATAAAGCATATTATTTGATAAAAAATGGATAATGTAAGAATGTAACAGTTATGACTACTAAAAATTGGAGTACAGACTCCAATTTTGTATTCACTTTTGTATTCTCTATTGGGAATGTAGGTCAAATTATTACAGAATATGGAGGTTTGTCCAACCCACCTCTAGCCCTTTTTTTTCATCTTTTTCACAGAAAATATATACCATTTCATGAATTTTGACACTCTCTCCCTTACGGATCCCAAATATCTGTTGCCTACTCCCAAAATGCCGGTCATGTTTGTTGGGCACGGAAGTCCCATGAATGCGATTGAGGACAACGAATTTAGGCGAACTTGGCAAAAAATAGGGGCGTATTTTGGCGACAACGCTCGTTGGCCCAAGCCTCAACTCATACTGTGCATATCGGCCCACTGGTTAACAAGGGGTTGGGGTCTTACGGCCATGCAAAACCCACCGACTATTCATGATTTTGGAGGCTTTCCTGCTGAGTTGCATGCACAACAGTATCCTGCCCCCGGGTCCCCAGAGCTTGCTAAATTAATTGCAGGTATGCTCAAGCAGCCTGAGAACGGATTTGGAACAGGGGAAAACCTACAACTCGATCACTCTGAGTGGGGATTTGATCACGGAACTTGGTCTGTCTTAAAGCCCATGTTTCCATTGGCCAGCATTCCAGTTATTCAAATGAGTATAGATTACAACGCAAAAATGCAAAGTCATTTTGAGTTGGGTGTTCAGTTGCGTAAGCTAAGACAATTAGGTGTATTGATTGTCGGCTCTGGCAACACGGTACATAACCTAAGATCCATGATCAGAAGCGCCGACAATACAGAAGCCTTTGATTGGAATAAGCGATTTGATGACTGGGTGGGTGAGTGCATAGACACGGGTAATTTAGCCAAATTAGCCGAATTTCAAAGTCTCGGAGAGGACGCCTTGTTAGCGCATCCATCCTATGAGCACTTCTTACCTATTCTTTATACTGCAGGAGCCGTTGTCGAAGGCGATCAGATAGAGTATTTTAATAAAACCTATCAAGCTAAATCAGTAGCCATGAGGTCTGTTCTTTGGCACTGACCGAAGAACAAGGATTCAATGTGTTGTAGGCTACTTTGTTTGACTCATCATGCCTCAAATAATCAAAATAATCTTGACGGCCTTGGCCTTGGTTAACTTAATTGAATCAATAGATCGCCTAAATCAAGTGCACTAAAATCCACAGGGCAAAGTGGAGCTGTCTCTGCTAGGTGGTGGTTAAATGAACCAAGGGGCCCATGCTCAAAGGGCCTTTGAATAAATGCGGTCTTCAGTCCTTGCTTTGCCGCCGCTTCAAGGTCTGAGGAGTGAGCCGCAACCATCATGACTTGGTAAGGCTGAAGACCTAAAGCTTGAACACTCTTTTGGTACACAACCGGATGTGGCTTGTAGTTGCCTGCAATTTCAGATCCTAAAACCGCGTCCCAGTGAAAATCATTGTATCTGGCAAGATCTATCATCAAAGAGATGTTGCCATTTGAGCACGGTGCTATCACAAATTTTTCTCTAAGCCCTTTGAGTGCAGGGCTTACGTCTGGCCATGAATTCAAGTTATGCCAGGCTAAATTAAGTTGCTGTTTAGTATGATCATCAATACCCATTAGTTTTAGGTCATTGATGACTTGGTTTAGATTAATCAGATGCAAAGTGTCAAGGGAGCAAAAGGCAATTTCACCGCTCCTAATTTTTTGCATTGATGGTTGATACTGCGCCCTCCATGCATCTGCAAATGCATACCAATCCAGGCTGAACTTTGGGGACAGATGCTTTTTAACCTGGTCTGCAATACTAGATCTCCAATCGACCAGGGTACCAAAGACATCAAATATCAGAGCTTTGATGTCGTGGGTTTTGTGGGTCGTTTGAGAGTCAAAACTCATATTTAGCTTAAGTTTAGATTAAGTGAGGATGCGGCGAAATCAAGCCATCACTTTAGCAATAGAGTCGGCCACGTGTTTAACGTTCTTGGTGTTGAGTGCAGAAACTGCCATTCTCCCTGAATCAGTTCCATAAACACCAAACTCGTTGCGAAGTCTAACCATTTGATCTTTGGCTAGTCCAGAGTAACTAAACATACCAATTTGGTCGGTAATGAAGTCCATATTGGCCTTGACACCAGCATCTTTAAGACCAGCGACCAGCATTGATCTCATGAGCTTGATGCGTACTCGCATCTCTCCAAGTTCTTCCTCCCACAAGGCCCTAAGCTCAGGCGTGTTTAAAACGTGAGCTACTACAGATCCACCGTGAATGGGTGGGTTAGAGTAGTTTGTTCTAACCATGATTTTGAGTTGTGAGAGAACCCTGTCGCACTCTGCTTTGTCTGTGCAAACTACAGAAAGCGCACCTACTCTCTCGCCGTAAAGACTAAAACTTTTAGAAAAAGATGTAGAAACAAAGAAGTTCATACCAGATTTGATGAATTTACCCACCACCTGGCCGTCTTCAGCAAGTCCAGAGCCAAAACCTTGGTAGGCCAAATCAAGAAAAGGAGTTAGTTCCTTGTTTTTAACGATTTCAATGACCTGATCCCACTGTTCTTGAGAAATATCATAGCCAGTCGGGTTGTGACAGCAAGCGTGCAACACAACAATAGTTTGGCGCGGTGCGTCATTTAATGATTTCATCATGGCGGGGAAGTCAATTCCCTTGTTAACTGCGTCATAGTAACCATATGTTCCAACATTAAAACCAGCTTGGGTAAATATGGCGCGGTGATTCTCCCAACTTGGGTCGCTGATTAAGAGGCCTGCGTTTGGAAGCAGTTTCTTTAAAAAGTCTGCACCAACTTTGAGTCCCCCCGTTCCGCCCAGTGTTTGTACGGTTGCGATCCGACCTGACGTTACAGCCTCTGAGGCTCCACCAAATACCAATGCTTTAACAGCGGAGTCGTAGGCTGCAATCCCATCGATGGGCAAGTACCCCCTGGCGGTGGGTTTTGAAATAAGCTCTTTCTCTGCGAGTTGAACGCATTCAAGCAGTGGAATTTTTCCGTTGTCATCGAAATACACACCAACACCGAGATTTACTTTCAATGGATTTTTATCGGTTGCAAATTGCTCATTTAAACCAAGAATTGGATCTCTGGGGGCCATCTCGACAGCGGTAAACAACGACATTTTAAAATTGCCTTTAAGTAGAAGAAAGAAAAGAATATTTACAAGAAAATGACTAGCAAACGATGAACTTAGCTTGATCGCTAAATATTCATGTCCATTTTAGCCCTTGTTGTGTACTTTTTTTATAATTTGGTTATGCTATTGGGTTGTTTTGATTTTTCTAGCTCCCCAAGTTCACTAAGTTAACCTGTCCATTCATATTTATGCTCGAATCCATTGATCTCACTAATAAAAATCATGAGGGAGAGTTCGTTCAATTTGCTGGTTCTCCGTTTGAGTTATTTCAACCCTACAAGCCCGCAGGCGATCAGCCTCAAGCCATTGATTTACTTGTGGAGGGAATTGAAAACGGGGAGTCATTTCAAACCTTGCTGGGTGTGACCGGTTCAGGCAAAACATTCACTATGGCGAATGTGATTGCCAGGCTTGGTCGCCCGGCAATGGTTTTTGCCCCTAATAAAACTTTAGCTGCTCAACTTTATTCAGAGTTTAGGGAGTTTTTCCCGAAAAATGCTGTTGAATATTTCGTCAGTTATTACGATTATTACCAGCCTGAGGCTTATGTGCCGCAAAGGGACATGTTTATTGAGAAAGACAGTGCAATCAATGAGCATATTGAACAAATGCGCCTTTCTTGCACCAAAAGCATCCTGGAGAGACGTGATGTAATCATCGTTGCCTCTGTTTCTGCCATTTACGGTATCGGTGAGCCTGAGAGTTATCACAAAATGGTGATGACCTTAAGAGCAGGTGACAAGATGGGACAAAGAGACGCGATAGCTCAACTCGTTCGAATGCAATACGAGAGAAATGAGATTGAGTTCTCCAGAGGTAAATTCAGAGTCCGGGGAGACACTATTGATATTTTCCCTGCAGAGCATAGTGAATTAGCAATAAGGTTGGAGCTCTTTGATGACGAGATCGAGTCCCTTACTTTGTTTGACCCTTTAAGTGGTCAAGTCAAGCAAAAGATCCCTCGTTTCACTGTTTATCCTTCAAGCCACTACGTTACACCCAGGGACAGGGTTTTGGCAGCTGTTGAGAGCATAAAAATTGAATTATCCGAGCGAGTTAAGTTTTTGGTAGGCGAGGGCAAGCTAGTTGAAGCACAGCGACTCGAGCAACGCACTCGATTTGATCTTGAAATGCTCAGTGAGATTGGGCACTGTAAAGGAATTGAGAATTACACAAGACATTTATCAGGCGCGCAACCAGGAGAGCCACCCAGCACATTGACAGATTACCTGCCTAAAGATGCAATCATGTTCATGGATGAAAGCCATGTGTTAATGGGCCAGTTCTCAGGGATGTACAACGGTGACCGTTCCAGGAAATCAACACTCGTTGAGTACGGTTTTAGGCTGCCAAGTGCTCTGGATAACAGACCCCTAAAGTTAGAAGAGCTAGAGCAACGCATGAGGCAGGTGATATTTGTCTCAGCAACTCCAAGTGATTATGAGAAAACACATGCTGGACAAGTCGTCGAGCAGTTGGTCAGGCCCACCGGCCTAGTAGATCCAGAGATAGAGGTTCGCCCCGCTGCAACCCAAGTGGATGATGTGCTCCAAGAAATCAAAAAAAGGAGCGATAAACACGAAAGAGTGCTCATCACCACCCTTACCAAGCGCATGGCTGAACAGTTAACCGATTATTTGAGCGACAACGGAGTAAAAGTTCGTTACCTACATAGCGATATTGATACGGTTGAACGGGTCGAGATCTTAAGAGATTTGCGCTTAGGTGTGTTCGATGTGCTGGTAGGTATTAACTTGCTGCGCGAAGGACTAGATTTACCAGAGGTCTCGTTAGTGGCTATTTTGGATGCTGACAAAGAAGGATTTTTAAGATCAGAGCGAAGTCTGATACAAACCATAGGACGAGCTGCAAGAAATTTAGAGGGGCGTGCTATTTTGTATGGTGACCGCATTACTGAATCCATGAGAAAAGCAATTGATGAGACTGAAAGACGACGAGCTAAACAAATCCAGCACAATTTAGATGAAGGAATTACCCCTAGAGGTGTATTCAAGGAAGTTAAAGATTTGATTGATGGGGTTTATAGTGAAAAATCAGGGAAGGACGCTCAATTGGCCGAGCAAGCAGCATCAATAGATGCAATGAGCGAAAAAGAGCTATCAAGGGAGATCAAGCGGCTTGAAAAACAAATGAATGAGCATGCAAAGAATTTGGAGTTTGAGAGCGCTGCAAGAACCAGGGATCAGCTTGCAAAGGTCAGGGAAAAGGCATTTGGCGCGTCTGGTCGTGATTCAATTCAAGTTGTGAATCTTTAAAAGCTATTCAATTACAGGAATGTAAGGTGGGTACTGTGTTAGTAAAATTTTTCTAATATTTCAATATGAAAACTATGACTCGGTTATTTTTTTATTGTTTCATTCTTTTTGTTTCTGCCTGCAGTTCTTCTCCTGACTTATCCAGCTCCTCTCAGCCATCAAGCGAGTTGAGTTTTGTGGATATTGGTAAATTTGATAAGGATTTGTCTGCTTCACTAACTTATAAATATGATGCCGTTGATGTTTATTTTTATCAGAAGGTAAGTCCGAATCAAATTCCAGAGCGACTCCAAAAATGGATCTCATCGGTCGAGCAGTCAGGTGGTCGTGTAAGTGTTGAGCCGCCAAAGGGAGAGGTAACTCCAAAAGATCCATTCACTATTATTGGCTTAATCGCATCAATGATTGGTGGAGCAAAGAATTTTGCAGAGTTTAAAACCAACAAGACTTACAGCGCAGCCAAAGATAGAGACGCCCAGATATCACTTGAAAGAAATGGTAGTGGAGAGGTTGTTGTCTCTAAAGTTCATTTCGCTAAAAGACACACAAAAGAAAACGATAAAAAGTAAAATAGTCAAT
>CAIWAO010000049.1 GCA_903910745.1 uncultured Burkholderiales bacterium | reverse complement strand
GGTAAGTAAGAGTACATTTGGAAATTAATTGATCAATAATTCTTCTAGGAGAAGACCTGTGAATATAAAGAGTCAAAAAGACTTTTTCTCTGGCGTCATGTTCATGATCGTTGGAGGAGGATTTGGATGGGGTTCATACACTTCTTACTCAATTGGTAATGGAGCTCGTATGGGACCTGGGTACTTCCCCCTATTGCTTGGCGTTTTGCTAGCGGGATTGGGTGTTGCAGTTTTGTTGACATCCATTCTTGCAAGAGAAGAACAGGCTGATCACGAGATAGGTTCGTTTGCGTGGCGTCCCCTCTTTTTCATATTGTTAGCCAACTTATCATTTGGCGTATGTTTAGGCGGACTTCCAGCGATTGGAATTCAACCCCTAGGTTTAATAATTGGAATTTTTGCTTTGACAATTATTTCAAGCTATGCAGATATGCATGAATTCAGTTTCAAAGGAAACTTAATTTTGGCCTTCATTTTGTCCGTTGGCAGCTACTTAGCTTTCATCGTTCTTTTGCAGTTGCAAATCCCGGTGTGGCCCACCTTTATAACCGGTTAAGGAGAAAAGAAAAATGGATTTATTTCATAACCTAGCGCTAGGTTTTGGCGTTGCGGTCACTCCCATTAATTTGGTTTACGCATTTGTAGGTTGCATACTTGGAACACTTATCGGTGTTTTGCCTGGAATTGGTCCAGTTGCAACGATTGCTATGCTTTTGCCTGCAACTTATGCTTTGCCCCCAGTATCAGCCTTAATTATGTTGGCAGGTATTTACTACGGTGCACAGTACGGTGGATCAACTACTGCTATTTTGGTTAACTTACCTGGTGAGTCTTCATCAGTTGTGACGACTATCGATGGCTACCAAATGGCTAGAAAAGGACGAGCCGGACCTGCCCTCGCCGCGGCTGGTTTAGGTTCATTTTTTGCAGGCTGTGTAGGTACTTTGATACTTGCTGCCTTTGCTCCTCCACTTACTGAGTTGGCATTTAAATTTGGACCAGCAGAGTACTTCTCTTTAATGGTTCTTGGTTTGATTGGTGCAGTTGTACTCGCCTCAGGCTCTTTACTTAAAGCGATTGCAATGATTGTGCTTGGTTTGTTGCTTGGCCTTGTGGGTACCGATGTCAACTCTGGCGTTGCTCGTTTTAGCTTTGACATCCCTGAGTTGACAGACGGAATTGGTTTCGTTGTGGTTGCAATGGGTGTTTTTGGATATGGTGAGATTATTAGTAATCTATCTGTAGATCCTGAAGATAGAGAAGTTTTCACTGCAAAAGTGCAGGGTTTATTTCCTACAAAAGAAGATTTCAAGTTGATGTTGCCAGCCATCATGCGCGGTACTGCACTTGGCTCTGTTCTCGGAGTGCTCCCAGGTGGTGGTGCTTTATTGGCCGCTTTTGCAGCTTACACCCTTGAGAAGAAAACCAAACTTCGTCCAGGTGAAGTTCCTTTTGGCCAAGGAAACATTCGCGGTGTTGCCTCTCCAGAATCTGCAAATAACGCGGGCGCACAAACCTCATTTATTCCACTCTTGACACTTGGTATTCCACCTAACGCGGTGATGGCCTTGATGGTGGGTGCAATGACTATCCACAACATCCAACCCGGTCCTCAGGTGATGACGAGCAACCCTGAACTCTTTTGGGGATTGATTGCTTCTATGTGGATTGGAAACCTCATGCTCGTGATTTTGAACTTGCCATTGATCGGAATGTGGATTAAGTTATTGTCTGTTCCATATCGCTACCTCTTCCCAGCCATTGTTCTGTTTTGTGCGATTGGTGTTTATTCAACCAATAACAATACGTTCGATGTTTGGATGGTCGCATTGTTCGGATTCATCGGATACCTCTTTGTAAAGCTTGGCTGTGAACCAGCACCTTTGTTGCTTGGATTTATCTTAGGCCCAATGATGGAGGAAAATCTCAGACGCGCCTTGTTGTTATCAAGAGGTGACTGGTCAGTGCTTGTGACTAGACCTTTATCTGGTGGCTTACTTGCTGCTGCACTTTTGTTACTGGTGATCGTGCTTTTGCCAGCTGTTAAATCCAAGCGTGAAGAGGCGTTCGTCGAGGATTGATCTTTCAGCACTAAGCTACCTCAGGGTAGCTAAATTGTTAAAAATGGCACCCTTGTGGTGCCATTTTTAATATCAAGCCGCCGGAAAATAATGAGTCGCTTTTCTCTTGCGCGTATTTTTAGATCTGGGCTTAGAATGCATTTCTTATTTTGAAACACATCCCCCTTAATTAGGAATTTGGCCGTGAACTTTAACTTTGATAATCCATACCCCTCTACTCGTTTACCGGTCTTCGCGCGAAATGTGGTTTCAACATCTCACCCTTTGGCTGCTCAGGCGGGCCTGAAAATATTGCAAGCGGGTGGTAATGCAGTAGACGCCGCAATTGCAGCAGCTGCGGTAATAACTATTACCGAGCCAGTCAGTAATGGACTAGGATCGGATGCATTTTGTATTTTATGGGACGGCAAATCCATGCACGGACTAAACGCATCGGGCTGCGCCGCTAAGGGGTGGACACCAGAGTATTTTCACAAAAAATATGGTACTAACCAGACGACCCCGCCTAAACGTGGAATGGATTCTGTCACTATTCCCGGTGCAGTATCTAGTTGGATGGCATTGTCCGAGAAGTTTGGAAAACTCCCGTTTGAGGATTTGCTTGCTCCGGCCATAGAAACCGCTGAAAGAGGTTATTTGCTCCCAGTTGTAGTTCAACAAAAATGGGCAGCAGGTGCGGCAGAGCTCGGTTCATTACCCGGTTTTGCACAGGCTTTTATGCCAAAAGGTCGTGCGCCAAATGTTGGAGAACTCTTTCAGTTCAAAGCTGCAGCGAGAGGTCTCAGACTGATCGCTAAAACTAAGGGCGAAGCCTTTTACGGGGGCGAGATCGCTCAAGCCATAGAGAAGTTCTCAAACGACAATGGCGGCTGTCTAAAGGCAACCGACTTCAGAGACTTCAAGCCAGAATGGGTTACGCCTATTCAAAAGAATTACAGAGATTACACAGTTCATGAGATTCCTCCCAATGGCCAAGGTATTGCAGCTTTAATAGCTTTAGGAATATTGGAAAACTTTGATCTCTCCAGTTTGCCTGTAGATGGAATAGCTTCGCAACATTTACAGATCGAGGCAATGAAATTGGCTTTTGCAGATGTATACAGGTTTGTTGCAGAACGCTCTAGTATGGAGGTCAGTGTCGATCAAATGCTTGACTCCAAATACCTTGCTAGTCGAGCCAAATTGATAGATATGAAAAAGGCTCAGGAATTTGGTGCGGGCAACCCTGTAAAGGGCGGAACCATCTATTTAAGCGCAGCAGATGAAAGTGGCATGATGGTTAGCTTTATTCAAAGTAACTATATGGGCTTTGGCTCTGGTTGTGTTGAACCTGAATTTGGAATCAGTTTACAAAACAGAGGTCACGGATTCAGCACGGTTGCGACTGGTCTCAATCCGGCCAATTTAGTGGCACCTGGTAAGAGGCCTTTTCACACGATTATTCCTGCATTCTTGACACAAAAAGGTCAGCCTGTGATGAGTTTTGGTGTCATGGGGGGGAATATGCAACCCCAAGGACATATGCAAACACTGATCCGTATGTTGGATTACAAACAAAATCCACAGGCTGCTTGTGACGCACCAAGGTGGAGATTCAACTCAGGTAAAGAAATCAACGTAGAGTCTGCAATGAACGCACAAACAGTACAAGGCCTGAAAGATATGGGGCACGTGGTTGAGGTGATCAACGACAGTTATCAAGATTTTGGATCTGGTCAGTTTATTTGGCGCGCAGGAGATCCCAAAGTTGAAGGCTACGTTATTGCAAGTGATTCAAGGCGAGACGGCTTGGCAGCAGGTTACTGATAAATTGTCGAGAATTAAAAACTTGAATTCAACTCTGGCCTAAACAAGATGGAGAACGTTAAAGTCTCAAAAAGTTTTGGGTCAGGTTTGTTGCTTGCAGGACTTGGTGCTATTGCCTTCAGTGGTAAGGCCATCATTGTTAAACTGTCCTACAGATACCATATCGATGCAGTAACCGTCATCATGTACCGTATGTTATTTGCGCTACCTTTGTTTATGATCATGGTAGCCTGGGCCTCTAGATCTGATCATGCCAAGCAAAATCCTTTGACAATGAGGGATGTGCTCTCAATTATGGGCTTGGGATTTATTGGATATTATTTATCTAGCTTCTTAGATTTTCTTGGTCTTCAGTACATCTCTGCCGGACTTGAGCGACTTATTTTGTATTTGAGCCCAACCTTTGTTATGTTGATTGGGCGTATTCTTTACAAGAAAAAAGTTGAGCCCATCAGAATTTTTGCGATGTGCATAAGTTACGCCGGTATTTGTTTGGTGTTTTGGCAAGAGGTCAGTTTATCTGGCACTGCAGTCGCGTTAGGTTCATTTTGGGTGTTGGCAAGCGCCTTTACGTACTCCTTATATTTGATCTTTAGTGGAGAATTGGTACATAAAATAGGCTCGCTGCGATTGGTTGGATGGGCGTCAAGTATGGCCTGCATATGTTGTATTTTGCAGTTCTTACTTGTAGAGCCCTTGAGCGCGGCTAATGTCCCTATTGAGGTGATTGAGTTATCGATTATTAATGCAGTAGCCTGTACTGCGACGCCGGTTTTGTTGGTCATGTTAGCTATCGAGAGAATCGGGGCATCAATGGCTTCGCAAGTTGGGATGATTGGGCCCTTGTCAACACTCTTTTTAAGTGTTTTGATCTTGGATGAGTCGATCAACTTGTCATTGTGTATGGGTACAGTCTTGGTTATTGGCGGTATCTTTTTGGTTTCCAAGTTTGGTTCAAAGTAATTCAGTAATTCAGTAAATAAGTTATAAAGATATTAAGGGAGATAAAAATGGATTTAAAAATAAAAGGTAAATGGGCTTTGGTTTGCGGTGCAAGCAAGGGACTTGGACTGGGTTGCGCGACTTCACTGTTCAAAGAGGGAGTCAACGTGGTGATCGTTGCAAGAGGAGAGGATGCTTTGCAACAGGCGAAGGCGTCTTTGGAAAAAATAGGTGGAGCTAAAGTAATTGCGGTTGCCGCTGATATCACGACTTCAGCGGGAAGAGATGCGGTTTGGAGTGCGCCAGGCGCGCCAGGCAAAGACTACGATATCGTGATTACGAACGCTGGTGGGCCACCACCAGGTGACTTTAAAGATTGGGACAGAGAGGTTTGGATCAAGGCACTAGATGCAAATATGCTTACTCCAATTGAATTAATAAAAGCCACCATTGACGGCATGGCTGCTAGGGGGTTCGGACGCATTGTAAATATCACCTCTGGTGCAGTAAAAGCACCGATAGATATTCTTGGTTTATCTAATGGAGCCCGCAGTGGGTTGACCGGTTTTGTGGCCGGGGTTGCACGAGCATCAAAGTACGTCTCTAACAATGTCACGATAAATAACTTATTACCTGGTGCATATGACACAGATCGTTTGAAAACAACGATGG
Source organism: uncultured Burkholderiales bacterium (assembly GCA_903910745.1). Taxonomy (GTDB): domain Bacteria; phylum Pseudomonadota; class Gammaproteobacteria; order Burkholderiales; family Burkholderiaceae_C; genus Limnohabitans. Next base: position 8,391 of record CAIWAO010000049.1, on the reverse strand, counting down.
GGGGTGCCGCCAAAAAAACTGGACAATCAATTGAGTCCATAGCTGAGGCTAGAAAGAAAACAATTCCAGCCCAACGTTTTGGTCACCCTGACGAATTTGGCGATACATGTGCCTTTATGTGCAGCCAACAAGCTGGGTATTTAACGGGGCAAAACATCTTGACTGATGGTGGCTCTTACCCTGGTACTTACTAAGTGTTATTAAACTTATTGTGGTGCTGATTTTGCAATTAATGGGGGGTGTAAGCCTACAAGAACACCCTGTCGTGTTCTATTTTGATACAAAGATTTTGCAAAACTACTATTCCTTTGGATTGTGCTTTTAGCGTTGACGCAGCGTCCTCGACACCGAGTTGCATCCAAATTGTTTTGGCTCCAATTTCAATACATTCATCCACCAGTGCAGGAATGTATTGTGTTGCTCGAAAGCAATCGACCATGTCTATGGGATAAGGAATTTCTTTTAGGCTGGCAAAGCAATGCATTCCTTGCCACTCTGTTAGTGCAGGGTTGACAGGCACGACTTTGAAACCCACGTCCATTAAGTAGTTAGCGACCATATAGCTGGGCTGAGTTTCACGAGCCGAGAGACCCACAACAGCTATGGTCTTTGTAGTTTGAAAAATATCCTTAAGTAAAGAGTCTGAATAGACTTGCATTTAAACTTGCCTTTTATTGTTGGAAGAATTTTGTGTTGGTTTAAGTATTTAGTTCAATAATAAATTAGTATTTTTATTTAATGGTCTGACATCTAAATTAGAACTTAGTGCGTTAATGTGTTGGTACTGTTTTCGGTTTTCTCATTGGTGTAAACATTGATAAATTACGGTAGCCCAACTCTTGTATTTTCAGAAATCTTCCCCATTTGTTTATTTTGCAGACTAGTTGTTGTAAAAAAATGCTACTTCGATCGGAGTTTTATATATGAAAAGTTTTACAAAATATCGCCCAGCTGTTTGGCTTTTTAGCGGCGCAGCGATTGCCGTTTTCTCAATGGTCTGCACTCAGCAGTGGGGCTCCTTTGATTTGCATGCCCAGGCTCAGTCTTCTCCCAAAGAATCTAGCGTGGGTAGGTCTTTGCCCGATTTTACTGATTTAGTAGATCAGGTTGGCCCTTCAGTTGTCAATATTCGAACCCTTGAGAAAGTTCAAAAGCAAGCGACCGGGGGGGGTGACGCTGATGAGCAGATGCAAGAGCTTTTCCGAAGATTCTTTGGTGTGCCAATTCCTAACATGCCTCCTGGGCAAGGTGCACCCGTACCTGGAGCGCCTAGGGCTCCTAAATCCAAGCCCTCACCTCAGTCCGAGGAGGAGCAGACTAAGGGCGTTGGCTCTGGATTCATATTGAGCACCGATGGTTACATCATGACCAATGCACACGTGGTTGATGATGCAACGAAGGTTATCGTAACTTTGCCTGACAAGAGAGAATTTAAAGCCAAAATTATTGGCGTAGATAAACGCTCTGATGTTGCGGTGGTGAAGGTCGAGGCAGCTAATTTGCCCGCTGTAAAGATAGGGGATGTCTCTAAGCTTCGCGTAGGGGAGTGGGTGATGGCGATTGGTTCACCCTTTGGTTTAGAGAACAGCGTTACCGCTGGGATCGTGAGTGCCAAACAACGTGACACAGGCGAGTATTTGCCCCTTATTCAAACCGATGTTGCGATCAACCCCGGAAATTCTGGTGGTCCACTTATCAATATGAGGGGCGAGGTCGTTGGTATAAATAGCCAGATCTACTCAAGATCTGGAGGATACATGGGGATTTCATTCTCCATTCCAATTGATGAGGCAATTCGTGTCAGTGATCAATTAAGATCCAGTGGACGGGTGCAGCGCGGACGACTCGGCGTTCAAATTGATCAGGTCAGCAAAGAGGTTGCTGAAAATTTAGGTCTTGGCAAATCCCAAGGCGCGCTGGTCAGAGGTGTTGAGACTGGATCTCCTGCGGAGAAGGCAGGTATAGAGGCGGGTGACATCATCATCTCTTTTGACGGTAAAAATATAGATAAATTTGCAGACTTGCCCCGCATCGTTGGCAACACCAAACCCGGAACAAAGAGTTTAATGAAGGTATTCAGGAGGGGGGCTTACAAAGAGTTGTACGTTGTGGTGGGTGAGTTTGAAAAAGAGGTGGTTGCAGAGGAAAAGGATTCCACAGCAGAGAAAAAAGTTTCCTCCGTCTCTTTCCCTGCACTTGGTTTAACTTTGAGTGATTTAACAGATGCACAAAAGAAAGAGACCAAAGTTTTATCAGGTGTAAGGGTTGAGAGTGCGACCGACGGCGCGGCGCAGGGCGGTATTCGTGAGGGCGACATCATCACCGCATTTGCCAATGTAGAGATATTAAATGTGAAGTCCTTTGAAGCTGTCGCTAAGCAAATTGATAACTCTAAACTTGTCAGTGTGCTTATTAGAAGAGGCGTTTGGGCGCAGTATGTTTTGATCAGACCAGTTGTAAAGCAGTGAGTTAAAAGTAGGGTCTTACTGGTTGCAGGGTAGATTGAACTAACTTTAAAGCGGGGAAACGGCTCCAAAGCAGTTTAGAGCCCCCCAATTAACCCCTTAATCAAATGGGTTTTAGCAAAAAAACAAAAGACCAAAAATAAAAATGGAAGTGATTGCTAACTTACTTAAGGGCTTTCGGTTGTATTAATTTCTAGGTAGAATGAGAACTTATTTAGGATTTAAATACTTTTATTGCGATGTGCTATCGCAATTTGAATTAAAAATAATCCAAAAATAACATAATTCAAAATGCTCCACAATGTTCCCACATCTTGTCCAAAGGTCATGTCATTAAAATGTGAATAAGCTGTTAATAAATTCCGCGTTGCGGGACGACAACGAGCACTAGTAACTGGTATTGGGGCTATACATGAGGCTGAATTTGCCTACAATGAAGCTTCCAGCTATCGCAGTTGCCATAGATTGTTGGTTCCGGGCGCGTCAAAACCTGACGCGCCCTTTTTTATGTCTCTCTCTTTTAAATTCAAATACTTAAACCTATCCCTTGATGAACCACATCAGAAATTTTTCGATCATTGCCCACATAGATCATGGTAAATCGACCCTTGCTGATCGTTTAATACAGCGTTGTGGGGGCTTAAGTGAACGAGATATGGAGGCTCAGGTTTTAGACTCCATGGATATTGAAAAAGAGCGTGGGATAACTATCAAAGCCCAGACAGCCTCGCTTAAATACAAGGCCTTAGATGGCAAGCTTTATTCCTTTAATTTGATTGATACACCAGGGCATGTGGACTTCTCATACGAGGTTTCTAGGTCCCTTAGTGCATGTGAAGGAGCACTTTTGGTGGTGGATGCAAGTCAGGGAGTGGAGGCTCAAACAGTTGCCAACTGCTATACCGCTCTAGATCTGGGTGTAGAGGTGGTGCCTGTTCTTAATAAGATGGACCTGCCTCAAGCAGATCCAGAAAATGCCAAATCTGAGATCGAGGATGTGATTGGAATAGACGCTACAGAGGCTATCCCTTGCTCTGCAAAAACGGGAATGGGCATAGATGAGATATTAGAGGCCATCGTACATAAAATTCCACCGCCACGGGGCAACCCTGATGGGCCTTTGCGCGCAATGATTATCGACAGTTGGTTTGACTCGTATGTAGGGGTTGTCATGTTGGTTCGAGTTGTCGATGGACGGCTAGCAAAAGGTGAGCGAATCAAGCTCATGGCAACTGGTGCAACTTATAACGCAGATAGTTTGGGTGTTTTTACACCTGCCAACCAGCCCCGTGAATCTTTAGAGGCTGGGGATGTGGGTTATATCATTGCTGGAATTAAAGAACTGCAGGCTGCAAAAGTTGGGGACACAGTTACTCTCATAAAAACGGGTACTGGTGGAGCCAGTGCAACAGCAACCCAGGCCTTACCAGGGTTTAAAGAAATACAGCCCCAGGTCTTTGCGGGCCTGTACCCGACAGAGGCAAATCAATACGATTCGCTTAGGGATGCTTTAGAAAAACTGGAGCTAAACGATTCTTCATTGCGATATGAGCCTGAAGTTTCACAAGCCTTAGGGTTCGGATTTAGATGTGGCTTCTTAGGTCTATTGCATATGGAAATTGTGCAGGAAAGACTTGAGCGTGAATTTGATCAAGATTTGATAACGACTGCTCCAAGCGTTGTTTACCAGGTCGTGACTGGGGACGGTGAAGTGGTAATGGTTGAGAATCCCTCAAAAATGCCGGACCAAGGAAAGTTACAAGAAATTAGAGAACCTATAGTGACTGTGCATCTTTATATGCCACAAGATTACGTGGGTGCAGTCATGACTTTGGCAAACCAAAAACGCGGTGTTCAAATGAACATGGCTTATCACGGGCGTCAGGTGATGTTGACTTATGAGATGCCACTTGGAGAAATTGTTCTAGATTTCTTTGATAAATTAAAATCTGTCAGTAGAGGCTACGCATCAATGGACTACGAGTTCAAGGAGTACCGAGCCTCTGATGTGGTGAAAGTTGACATCCTATTGAATGGAGAGAAAGTAGATGCACTCTCCATTATTGTTCACCGCACACAGTCTCAGTACAGGGGACGCGCGGTTGTTGCAAAGATGCGAGAAATTATTAGTAGGCAAATGTTTGATGTGGCAATTCAGGCCGCCATTGGCGCAAACATCATTGCCAGAGAAACCATCAAAGCACTGCGCAAAAATGTATTGGCAAAGTGCTACGGCGGCGATATCAGTCGCAAGAGAAAACTGTTAGAGAAACAAAAAGCAGGTAAGAAGCGCATGAAGCAAATCGGATCTGTTGAAGTCCCCCAAGAGGCATTCTTGGCTATTTTGCAAGTTGAGGATTGATTGAGCATGCAAGTTATTACTGCGATTGTTTTGGGTGCATTTGCCAGCTACATTGGCTGTTGGTATGTTGGGTATATTGAAGGCAATTTTGCTCTCTTATTATTTGTTGCTAGTGTGGTGACTGGGATTTATTGGCTTGCCGAGAAGTATTATTTTTTACCGCAAAGAATGTTGAGCGTTCAATCGATTCAAGATCAAACCCAAGCCAGAGAAACTCAACTCAAGGCCCTGGGCATCACGCCCCAGGAAGTAGATCTGAGTCACCAGATGCTAGAAGTCGCCCGACAGCCATGGTGGCTGGATTGGACAGCTGGTTTATTTCCAGTGATTGTGGTTGTTTTTTTACTGAGATCGTTTTTATTTGAACCATTTAAGATACCGTCCGGCTCCATGATTCCAACTTTATTGGTTGGAGATTTAATCTTAGTTAATAAATTTCATTACGGGGTTAGACTGCCCGTCATAAACGTCAAAATCACAGACGGTACCCCAGTCGAACGAGGTGATGTGATGGTATTTAGATTTCCACCCAAGCCTAGTCTAGATTACATCAAGCGCGTGATCGGTGTGCCAGGGGATGAGGTCGCATATCTAAACAAGCAGTTAACGATCAACGGGGTGCCTGTTGAGAAAAAAGCATTGCCCGAGTTTTTTGAAGAAGAGAGTCTTCGCTATATCAAACAATTTGAAGAGGATCTACCGCTTGGCCACGATCAACAAAATAATGCAACCGCGCCTCATAAAACACACCCACTTTTGAATGAAGACGAGCGTCCTGCCTTTGTAGCTGGAGCTGATAATTTCAAATTCAAGGATCAATGCACTTACAGTGTAGAAGGCTTTGTGTGCAAGGTGCCGCAAGGGCATTACTTCATGATGGGTGATAACCGAGATAATTCTCTGGATTCAAGGTACTGGGGTTTCGTTCCAGATGAAAATATAGTTGGTAAAGCTATTTTTGTTTGGATGAACTTTGGTAGTTTAAAGCGAATTGGTAGTATCAATTAATGCTAGTCAAGTCTCAGGCGCATTTTTATGCTGCACTAGAGCAGCAGCTTGAGCACAAATTTGCACAGCCTGAGTTGATTGTTCAGGCTTTAACGCACCGTAGTTTCGCATCTAATCATAACGAACGTCTTGAGTTTTTAGGCGATTCAGTCTTGAACCTAGCCGTATCTAAGATGCTGTTCAAAGGTCTGGCAAATCTACCAGAAGGAGATTTGTCACGGGTACGAGCAAACTTGGTCAAACAAGAAACTTTGCACCAATTGGCTTTAAACCTAGAGCTAGGACAGTTGATAAAACTAGGCGAAGGTGAGATTAAATCGGGTGGTAAAAATCGACCCTCTATATTGGCTGATGCGTTGGAGGCGGTCATAGGGGCCGTGTTCTTGGATGCGGGTTACGTTGCTGCTGAGACGTTGGTGTTCAGACTCTTTGAGAGTGTAGATATTACACCCACTATGTCCGCAGCCTCCAAGGATCCAAAGACTGAGTTACAAGAGTGGTTACAAGCCAAGAAACTGAAGTTGCCTAATTACCGAGTGGTGAGTACCAAAGGTGCGGCTCATCAACAAACCTTTGAAGTTGAGTGCGAGATTGCTGAATTAAACGTTAGTCGCCGCGGGGAGGGTGAGTCAAAGAGATCGGGTGAGCAGTCTGCGGCTAAGGCGATGCTAGAGTGGCTAAACAAGCAACCCAAGTAATTGACAAGACTCAGTGATGGGCAGCCTTCTTCCCCTAACAAATATAAGTTAGCTTGAATTAATAACGAAATTGAATTAAATGACAGAAAAAGTCCCTCCTTCCTCAGATGAAATAGCTTCAGCTAAAAGAAAAAAAGTAGCAAAGTCCTCAAGTGCACCGAACAAAGTAAATGCACCCATGGATGATGTTGCTTTGCCTGCTAAAGGAGTCTCTGAGCCTCAAAATGTTCGGGAAGAGGACGTACAAATTCCTGATGTCGACAAAGACACCTTAACTCAGATGTTGAATGCTGCGATTGGGCCGTCTAATCCCATGCACCGTTGTGGCACGGTAGCAATCGTAGGAAAACCCAATGTTGGTAAATCAACTCTATTAAATGCCTTGGTTGGACAAAAAATTAGTATTACTTCAAGAAAGGCTCAAACTACGCGTCACCGCATCACTGGAATTAAAACGATAGGGGACTCACAGTTTGTATTTGTAGATACTCCGGGATTCCAAACTAGGCATTCAAATGCGCTTAACCGTTCTTTGAACAAAACCGTTGCTGGTGCGGTTAGCGGTGTTGATTTAATATTATTTGTGGTGCAGTCGGGCGCGTTCTCTGTTGCAGATGCAAAGGTTCTAGATCTTTTAGGGGCCCACACACCAATTATTTTGATATCAAACAAATTAGACATGATTCACAGAAGGGGAGACCTTGCCCCTTGGTTGCAAGATATGCAAAAAAGAGGGACATTCATAGAGACTGTGCCCATGTCTGCTAAAAATTCAAAGGACGTTGAACGCTTGTTAACCGTATGCTCAAAGTATCTACCCCAGCAGGCCTGGTGGTACGCACCTGATGAGTTAACAGACAGAAGTGAGCGGTTCTTAGCAAGTGAGATTATTCGTGAAAAGCTCTTTAGACTCACGGGAGATGAACTACCCTACACCTCTACGGTGATTATTGACACATTTACAGAAGAGCCTGGAAGAACCGTTGCGCGCATGGTACGCATTGCTGCAACTATAGTGGTGGAGCGTGATGGCCATAAATCGATGGTGATTGGCGAGAATGGGGACAGATTAAAGAGAATAGGCTCTGAGGCTCGCCAAGAGCTGGAGAATTTAATGGGTGCCAAAGTGTTCCTGGAGATTTGGGTCAAAGTTCGCTCGGGTTGGGCGGATGATGAAGCGCGGGTGCGCAGTTTTGGCTACGAATAAGAGCTCTGCACTCAGCCGGGTTGTAGATGAACCGGCCTTTGTACTCCAAACATTTGATTGGAGCGAGACGAGTTTGATTGTTGAGGCGTTGACTCAACATTTTGGTCGCATCACTTTAGTTGCCAAAGGTGCCAAGCGACCAAGCTCTAGTTTTCGCCCCATCCTCTTACCCCTTCAGATTTTAAAAATAACCTATAGCGGGGACGCGGACATTAAGACTTTAAAGTCTGCAACTTGGGGTGGGGGGAGTGTGATGCCCAAGGGTGAGGCATTGTTGTCTGGTTTTTATCTCAATGAGCTTCTCTTAAGAATGCTTGCAAGAGACGATCCTCACCCGACACTGTTTGAGACTTATGCACAAGTTGTAGATATATTGTCGGTTCAAGATGATAGCGTTAAGGCGCCTGCTCTCAGAGCGTTTGAGTTGCTTTTGCTCAAAGACCTTGGGTGGTTGCCAGATTTTGGCAGGCAATCTTTAACCCTACAACCGCTTAAAGGCGGGGAGGTATATTCTTGGATTGCAGAGGTTGGACTGCGTGAACAAGAGAGCACACAATTGATGGGTTTATCGGGCACGTGTTGGAGTCAATTGCATCATGCCTTAAATGATTCTCATCCACTCAGTGCACTGGTAAGAGTTTGCGCAGAGTT
>CAIWAO010000048.1 GCA_903910745.1 uncultured Burkholderiales bacterium | reverse complement strand
TCAGGCCTATCGATTCATTGCAGATAGCAGAGATCAAGCTACTGCAGAGAGATTGGATAACTTGGAAGACCCTTACCGTTTATTTAGATGCCACACCATCATGAACTGTGTTGACGTTTGTCCAAAAGGACTAAACCCAACAAAAGCAATTGGCAAAATTAAAGAGTTGATGGTCAGTAGGGCTGTATAAGAATTTGTCCAATATTTCAATTCCTCCAATGCAAGAGATTTTGCTCGATCACCCAACCGATCCTAAACTGGTCGGGTTGTCTGGGGACGAGCCTCTTGGAGAGGCGGGCTTGAACAGGTTGCGTTGGAGGTGTAGACGGGGACTCCTTGAAAATGATCTAATCATTGAAAAATTTTTCAAATTTCACGGTAGTGTCTTAACTGTAGGACATGCTAGGGCTTTGTACGAAATTATGAGACTAACTGACAATGATTTGTTAGATATTTTATTGAGTAGAGTCAATACGCCTATTGAAGCATTGATACACAACCAAAAAGATTTTGACAAAGAACTGACAAAAGAGAAACCTGAAATTTTGGAAGTGCTGTCCATGCTTAAGGCGTGAAACCCAAGTTTATTTAAAAATAAGAGTTGATAGAAGTTAAAAAACACCATTGAAAAAGTAATAGGAAACACCCATGAAAATCTCTGATAACAAGGCCACGATTTCATTCAGCAACGGCGATCCCAGTTTTGAGATGCCAGTTTACAAAGGATCTATTGGTCCTGATGTGATTGATATCCGTAAGTTATACGGACAAACAGGCATGTTCACATATGATCCTGGATTTTTATCAACTGCATCTTGTCAATCTGCAATTACATATATTGATGGCGATAAAGGCGAACTCCTTTACAGAGGATATCCTATTGAGCAGTTAGCCACCAATTGTGACTTCATGGACACATGTCACCTGTTGATGTACGGCGATTTACCAAGCGTACAAAAGAAAAAAGAATTTACACACATCGTCACCCATCACACTATGGTGAACGAGCAAATGCAGTTCTTTATGCGTGGTTTTAGAAGAGACGCTCACCCCATGGCTGTCTTAACAGGACTGGTTGGCGGTTTATCAGCCTTTTATCATGACAGCACCGATATCAACAACGCAGAGCATAGAGATATATCAGCAATCCGATTGATTGCAAAAATGCCAACTATGGTTGCAATGGCCTACAAGTACGGCATTGGCCAACCCTATGTGTACCCCAAAAACGACCTAAGCTACGCAGGCAACTTCCTTAGAATGATGTTTGGTACCCCTTGTGAGGAGTACGTTGTAAACCCGGTTTTAGAGAAAGCTTTGGACCGGATCTTTATCCTTCATGCTGATCACGAACAAAATGCTTCGACGTCAACAGTAAGACTTTGCGGCTCATCAGGTACAAACCCGTTTGCTGCCATTGCTGCGGGTGTTGCCTGCCTGTGGGGCCCAGCTCACGGCGGTGCAAATGAGGCATGCTTGAACATGCTTGGAGAGATTCAAAGAAACGGTGGTGTTGAAAAAGTAGGCGAATTTATCACTCAGGTAAAAGACAAAAACTCAGGCGTAAAACTGATGGGTTTCGGTCACCGTGTTTATAAAAACTATGACCCAAGAGCAAAATTGATGCAAGAGACTTGCAACGAAGTGTTGGCTGAACTTGGCCTCGAAAATGACCCACTGTTTAAACTCGCTAAAGCTCTTGAGAAAATTGCTTTGGAAGATGACTACTTCGTATCTCGTAAGCTCTACCCTAACGTTGACTTCTACTCAGGTATCGTTCAACGTGCAATTGGTATCCCAGTAAACCTCTTTACAGGTATCTTTGCGATGGCAAGAACAGTAGGTTGGATTGCCCAACTTAATGAGATGATCGCTGACCCAGAGTACAAAATTGGACGCCCACGTCAACTGTTTACTGGATCTGTGCGTCGCGATGTGCCCGCGGCTGACAAAAGATAGTTTTTTTCAAAATATAGCCAACGCATTAGAGAATATCTAATGCTCGGACTTTAAAGAGCTCATAGGTTTTACCGTTGAGCTCTTTTTTTCATCTCTCAGTATCAAAGTGAGTAGGCTTATTACAAATGTCAAATGAAATTGCACTGATTAAAAACCCCGCTGAGCTAGTTAGTTTATTAAAAAAAACTGAAGACAGTGCCCCCCAGAACTCATCAAATTGCAAATGCAGTTTGCGGCCATGTACAGGCTGGGAGCCTTTAAGCGAGAGCAATTGGCCAAAAGATCATTTAACCCATCTTGCAACCCTTAGGGATCCAAACAATGATGAACCAACGTTTGAGGAGTTACAGCCACACAGTGTGCGCATGGATGATTCAAATGCACTCATCTCAATTGATCACTTCCCATACAACAGATGTGATGTTTTTGAATGCACACTCTGTCATCAGGGTGTTTTAAGGTACACAGAATACGGTGGTTATTACATAGATCACCGGGCACGAAGAGTGCGCTCTGAGCAAGTGATTTCTGACTAAAATTAACCCAAAAAGTTGCCTTTTTAAAGGGTCCCTTATTTCGTTTACTTTAAATTAAGTATTTACTGAAAACTTTATTACAACACGGCACTCCCAGTGTTGGTAAAATGCCCTTCTTTATATAAAAATTTCTGGTTTGGGAATCATCTCCTCAAACCGTCTACAAGGGCTTCACCTTCTTCTTAGGGATCAGTTAAATATGGGACGCACTCTTTACGACAAAATTTGGGACGATCACGTTATCCATTCAGAGGAGGACGGCACTGCGGTGCTGTATATTGACCGTCATCTTGTCCATGAAGTAACAAGTCCCCAAGCATTTGAAGGCCTGCGTGTAGCCAATCGAAAGGTCTGGCGCTTGTCTTCTATTGTTGCAACTGCAGATCACAACACGCCCACTACCGGATGGGAACAAGGTTACGACGGAATTACAGACCCTATCAGTAAAGAGCAGGTCACGACGCTTGACAAAAACATGCGTGAGTACGGTGCTGCTGCTTATTTCCCTTTCCTCTCAAAACGCCAGGGTATCATCCACGTCATTGGGCCTGAGAACGGAGCAACCTTACCGGGCATGACGGTGGTGTGCGGAGATTCTCACACCTCCACTCACGGCGCGTTTGCCGCTCTTGCACACGGTATTGGTACGAGTGAGGTTGAACATGTCCTTGCTACACAAACACTGCTCACCAAGAAAGCAAAGAATTTATTAATTCAAGTTGATGGGCAACTACCCAAAGGTTGTACAGCTAAGGATATTGTTTTAGCAGTGATTGGAAAGATTGGTACCGCAGGAGGTACTGGCTACACCATTGAGTTTGCTGGCTCTGCGATCCGATCGCTCAGTATGGAGGGGCGCATGACTGTTTGCAATATGGCAATCGAAGCTGGTGCAAGAGCAGGTCTTGTTGCGGTTGATGAAAAAACGATCGAGTACGTTAAAGGCAGACCCCTAGCACCTCAGGGAGTTGCTTGGGACCAGGCTGTTGGCTTTTGGAAAACGCTTCACTCAGATGTTGATGCAAATTTTGATAAAGTAGTCACTCTTGATGCTTCGCAGATCCTTCCTCAAGTCACTTGGGGTACTTCGCCTGAGATGGTTTTATCGATAAACGACACCGTGCCAGACCCGGATAAAGAAAAAGACGAAACCAAGCGAGGGGCTATTGAGCGCGCATTAAACTACATGGGACTCAATCCTGGGAAGAAAATATCTGACATCACAATTGATAAGGTATTTATCGGCTCATGCACCAACAGTCGAATAGAGGACATGAGAGAGGCAGCCCAAGTGATTAAAAAAATTGGGCAAAAAGTCTCCAAGAATGTCAAAGTAGCCATGATCGTGCCTGGTTCTGGTTTAGTGAAAGAACAAGCGGAGAAGGAAGGTTTAGACAAAATCTTTACAGCTGCTGGATTTGAGTGGAGACAACCTGGTTGCTCTATGTGCTTGGCAATGAATGCAGACAGGTTGGAGCCCGGTGAGAGGTGCGCATCGACAAGTAATCGAAACTTTGAGGGCAGACAAGGTGCAGGTGGACGTACCCATTTGGTAAGTCCAGCGATGGCAGCTGCAGCTGCAATACATGGTCATTTTGTCGATATCAGACAATTTACCTGACTTAGCAAACTTCAACCACACCAAATACACCCAACATTTAAAAACACACACCATGCAAAAATTTACGGTACATAAAGGTTTAGTTGCCCCAATGGACAGAGAGAATGTGGACACCGACGCAATCATTCCTAAGCAATTCTTAAAATCCATTCGTAAAACTGGTTTTGGAGAGAACCTATTTGATGAATGGCGATACTTGGACCCTGGGTTCCCTGGCCAAGACCCCTCCAGTCGCAAACCCAACCCTGATTTCGTTCTCAATCTACCCAGATATAAGGGTGCTTCCATTTTGTTAGCACGCAAAAATTTTGGATGTGGGTCCTCCAGAGAACATGCCCCATGGGCTTTGGATCAATACGGATTTAGATGTATATTGGCGCCAAGCTATGCAGATATCTTCTTTAACAATAGCTTCAAAAATGGCTTACTCCCAATCATATTGTCCGAACAAGTTATAGATCAACTCTTTCATGAGGCGGCTGCCTTCCCTGGCTTTCAACTGACGGTGGATTTAGAGCAGGAAGTCATCATTAAAGGACCCGGTGAATCTATTAAATTTACAGTTGAACCATTTAGGCGTTACTGTCTACTGAACGGTTTTGACGATATTGGATTGACCCTTAGACACTCGGACAAAATTCGCGCCTTTGAAGCGGAGCGTTTATCCAAGAAACCTTGGCTTGCACAAACTATGATTGAAGGAGCAATAAATTGAAAGTAGCTGTATTACCTGGAGATGGAATAGGTCCGGAGATCATTGCTGAGGCTTTAAAAGTACTTAAGGTACTGGACTTGAAGATTGAATTCGAACACGCCGATGTCGGCGGCGCAGCATACGAGTCCAGTGGACACCCCCTCCCCGACTCAACTACGAAACTAGCTTTAGCATCTGATGCCGTTTTATTTGGTGCAGTTGGAGACTGGAAATACGACAAGCTTGAACGCGCTCTAAGGCCCGAACAGGCCATTCTTGGACTGCGAAAACATTTGGGGCTTTACGCCAACTTTAGACCCGCAATTTGTTATGCAGAGCTCACCCACGCTTCAAGCCTAAAGCCTGAGCTAATTAATGGCTTGGATATCTTGATCATCAGAGAGTTGACAGGTGATATTTATTTTGGACAACCCAAAGGTAGGCGTAAAGCCGTTGATGGTCCATTTGTCGGAGATGATGAGGGATTTGATACGATGCGCTACACGCGCAGTGAAATAGAACGCATCATGCACACCGCTTTCAAAGCCGCAGAGAAAAGATCCAAAAGAGTCACAAGCGTGGATAAATCAAATGTGCTGGAGACCTCACAACTTTGGCGTGACGTTGCAACCGAGGTCGGCAAAATGTATCCGCACATAGAGCTTGATCATATGTATGTTGATAATGCAGCTATGCAGCTTGTAAAAGAGCCTAAAAAGTTTGACGTGCTCGTCACAGGCAATATGTTTGGAGACATATTGTCAGATGAGGCCGCAATGCTCACAGGTTCAATAGGTATGCTGCCCTCAGCATCCTTGAACTCAAAAAGCCAGGGACTGTATGAGCCAAGTCACGGTAGTGCCCCAGACATTGCAGGCAAAGGCCTTGCCAACCCATTGGCAACTATATTGTCTTCAGCCATGATGCTTAGGTTCTCTCTCAACATGGAGAGCGCTGCGTTGAGAATAGAGAAAGCAGTTCAAGCAGTTCTTGCAAGCGGGCTTCGCACACCTGATATCTACTCTGATGGAACTCAACGGGTCGGTACAGTGGAGATGGGTAACGCTGTGGTTGCAGCAATTAAATAAAAAATGAATCCTCAACCCATCGTTTTAAGATAATAAACAAAGGAAATATGTCATGTCTAGGGCCGTTAAAGTAGTTGGATTGGTGGGCTGGAGAGGAATGGTTGGCTCCGTTTTAATGGAGCGTATGCAGTCTCAAGGGGACTTCGAATTGATTGAGCCCATTTTCTTTACGACATCAAATGTGGGTGGTAAGGCTCCAGAGTTTGCTAAAAATGAGACCAAACTGCTAGATGCAAAAGATATTTCTGCTCTAAGCAAATGCGACATCATCATCACCGCTCAAGGAGGCGATTACACAAACGAAGTATTCCCGAAACTACGCGCCGCTCATTGGAATGGTCACTGGATTGATGCCGCATCAAGTTTGAGAATGAAAGACGACACCGTCATTATTCTTGATCCAGTCAATAAATCAGTTATCGAAAAGTCCTTACATGCTGGTGGCAAGAACTGGATCGGTGGCAATTGCACAGTAAGCTTGATGCTCATGGCGATGGGCTCGCTAATGAATAAGGGTTGGATTGAGTGGGTCAGCGCAATGACTTACCAGGCCGCATCTGGAGCCGGTGCTCAAAATATGCGTGAACTCTTAGAGCAAATGGGCGCCCTCCATTCCAGTGTGAAAGATGAACTCAGGGATCCTGCCTCAGCGATTTTGGATATTGACAGAAAGGTCATTCAAACTCTAAGGGACTCAAGCTTTCCTAAAGAGAACTTTAGAAATACAGCTCTTGCGGGAAGCTTGATTCCTTGGATTGACGTTGCCGTAGAAAACGGACAAAGTAAAGAGGAATGGAAAGGCGGGGCTGAATGCAACAAAATTCTAGGACTACCACCCTTTAGAACGAACGGTAGCGTCCCCATTGACGGATTGTGTGTACGAGTCGGGGCAATGCGTTGTCACTCTCAGGGGCTCACAATCAAACTTAAAAAGAATATTCCTTTGCAAGACATTGAGGACACCATTGCCGCAGGCAATGAATGGGTGAAAGTGATTCCTAACCAAAGGGAAATTACTGAAAAAGAACTTACTCCAGCTGCAGTAACTGGCACTTTATCTGTCCCCGTAGGTCGTTTGCACAAGTTGGCGATGGGAGATGATTTCCTTGGAGCCTTTACCGTAGGCGATCAGCTCCTATGGGGTGCAGCTGAGCCACTCAGAAGAATGCTCAGAATATTACTCGAACAGGCCTAAATGCTTGTTAGAATTTTTCACCAAATTAGTCTATATTCGTCGTTAAATCAATGATTTAGATGAAATTGGCGAAGAGGTCGATTATCATGCGTTGTCGACTGATTTATTTCACCACGGTATTAAGGGCATCTATGGATTCTCATCTATTCTTTCCCCGTCCAGCGCTGTTTATGCGTAACTGGGCTGTTCGCACGCTGATGGGAGGTTTATTGTGTATTCCCATCTTCAGTGGATTGAACGAGGCTCAAGCCGTCACCCTTAGCCGTCCTGTTATTGAGTCACAACTTGGACAACCCCTTAAGCTATCCATTGATCTTGGAAATATCTCACCTGAAGAATCTGTTGATCTGCAGGCCACTTTTGCAGATCCCGATAGCTACAAGATTTGGAACGTAAATATCAATCCAGCCCTGGACCAAGCCAAACTTGGTTTGCTGACACGCCCCGACGGGACGTCCTATATACGTATCGAAGGGGTAGAGCCTGTTACAGAGCCTTTTATTGAAATACTTATCAACCTTAAGTGGGCAACAGGAAGTATTTTGAGAGATTTTGGTTTCTTTCTAAAGAATCCAAATCCGGACAAGCCACAAACCCAATCCACTCCCGTTCTCTCAGGCTCTGAATTACAAGTCAATGAGGGAGACACTGCAAGCAAAATTGCTTTGCAAACTATGGACCGTTCTCAGTTGTCTTTAGATCAGATGCTAGTTGCGTTACTTCAAAGCAATCCAAATGCTTTTATAAAAAACAACGTCAATTTAGTGAAAGCCGGTGCAAAATTAAATATTCCCACAACCAAGGACGCATTGGCAATTGATAAAGACCAAGCCAAACAAACCGTTTTATTGCAAGCCGAAGAGTTTGCAAATTACAAAGCCCAACTTGCAAACCAGTTGCCTTTAAGCCAAAACAAACTTGACGACAAAAAGGTGGGCGGACGAATAAATGGTGTAGTTAGGGAAGGAAAAACACGGGCTAAGGATCAACTCAAGCTAAGTACCCCTGAAGTTAAATCAACCTCCAAAGAGCCAACTGCTGAGGAGAAAATCGCTCAACAAAAACAAGTCGAAGAAAATAAAGAGCGCAACAGTGATGTCACTAAAAACATCGATGATCTTAACCAATTAGCCAAAAGTATAAGTCTTGACTTTAATTCTGGAGGACTTTTCTCAGGCTTGTCAGCGCTTCAAAAAATAAACAACTTTAATGATTTGATTGCATGGGGTAAAACCAATATAGTGCTCACTTGCATCGCTTTTATTTTGGTTGTTGTCATTCTGGCTTTGATTTGGATCACAATCAAACGAGCGAGAAAACCTGTTGAAGAAAATGACCCAGAATCGCAGTCCCATACACCCCCTGAGTTCGTTGATTCGTCTACCTTGAAGAGCGTCAACAATGCCGCCAATAGTGAACACACACAGGACTCTAACCGTCCACTAAATATTGAGGAGTTAACTCCGCATGAGGGTGCGTCATCAACGATTTCGCCAGATCACGCCCATGAAGGAGAGGACCCAAACAAAATGCAATTCAACTTCGATTTGGAATTGCAATCAACTCAGTTCACAAATTCTGAACTGATTAAATCTGGCGAAAGTAAAGTCTCCAATGATTCATCTAACGATGGTCCTTACCTAAAGTCTTCGTCTACTCCTGTGCTAATGCCTGCCCCGGTTCATGCCTTGAACGATACCCTCAATCAGCCCTCAGAAAGACTCGCTAATAGCCACACCTCAGATACGTATTCAGATTCCAACGAGTTCGATTCTTCTAATGAAACTGAAGACCCTTTCAAAGTAAGGTTAGATCTTGCAGAAGAACTTTGGAAATTAGGTCAAAAACACACTGGGCGAGCACTGGCTCAAGAAGTAGCCGAACAGGCTAGCCCTAAAATGCAAGAACGAGCCAAGCAGTGGCTCTCAGAGCATACTTAAACGCAAATGCGTATTGCTTTGGGCCTAAGTTATTTGGGTCTTAATTATGAAGGCTGGCAAAGTCAACTCAGTGGGCGGACTATTCAAGATCAACTTGAAAAAGCTTTACTTGAATTTACCAAACACCCTATCAGAGTGCACTGCGCGGGTAGGACAGACTCAAAGGTACATGCACTCATGCAGGTCGTGCATTTTGAGAGTCCAGTTGAACGCGATCAGGCTTCTTGGGTTAGAGGTTTAAACAGCTTTTTACCTCAGGACATAAGCGTACACTGGGCAACTCCGGTAAGTGACTCCTTTGATGCAAGACGATGTGCTGTTGCGCGAAAGTATATTTATTTGCTACTAGAGTCTCCCGTTAAACCAAGTCTGGAGTTTGGACGTGTAGGTTGGTGTTTCAAACCCCTTGACGGGGGCGCGATGCAGTCAAGTGCAAAGTGTTTAATAGGAACACATGATTACAGCTCATTTAGGGCAGCTGCTTGTCAGTCTCTTACCCCTGTTAAAACACTGCATTCAATTAAAATAGAACGCAGACACCACCAAGCTTCACACCCCTTGATGGGCGAATCATCGTATTGGCGTTTTGAGTTTGTTGGAAATGCGTTTCTACATCACATGATTCGCAATATCATGGGATGCTTGGTTTATGTCGGCCAGGGAAGAAAAACACCCGAATGGATGCAGCTAGTTTTGGAGGCTAAAAATAGAGACGCAGCTGCGCCAACATATGCACCTGAGGGTCTTTATTTTGCCGGTCCGCAGTACGATTCGAACTGGGGACTACCCGAGGCTACTCATTTGATGAACTGGTTGGTATGATGAATTTAAGCACAAGCATAAAAATTTGTGGCCTAACGAGAGAACAAGACATTGACGCAGCTGTGGAGCACGGCGCGAGTGCAATAGGATTTGTACTTTATCCTAAAAGTCCACGGTTTATAAGCCCACAAAGAGCGGGGGAATTGGCCCGCCGATTGCCGGCGTTTGTGAGCCCTGTACTACTTTTTGTTAATGCAAGTGCGCAAACAATAGCCCAATCCCTTGACCATGTACCAGGAGCATGCCTTCAGTTTCATGGCGATGAAAGTGCTGAATTTTGCAGCGAAACAGCTCAAAGGTTCAACTCTAGATGGATTCGTGCTGTAAGAATCGAGGGTGGAGATCAAAGTACCCCCTTTGACCTCGTAAAATATGCACTTGAATATAAATCGGCTCAAGCTTTGTTACTTGATGCACATGTACAAGGCTACGGCGGCGGCGGGAAACCCTTCAATTGGTCACACATTACTCAAAACGTAAACGCTCACCTCGTCTTGTCTGGTGGACTCACACCTGCAAACGTGGGAAGTGGCATCGCTCACTTTAAATCTCTTGGCCTCTCTCTTGGGGTAGATGTAAGCTCAGGGGTTGAGCAAGATAAGGGAATCAAAGATCCTGAAAAAATCAAAGCCTTTGTGAACGCAGTTTTATGTGCAAGTTAATTCATAAATTTGTATTTAAAAACTGTCTAACTCACAATGTGAATATAAAAAAATGAAGCGGTGATGCAGTCTATAAATGCTTAATGCGTATCACCGATCATAATAGTTACAAAAAGCGACGAAAGTTACGCAAAAGGAATTCAATCATGTACACATACCAACAACCTGACGCAAGCGGACATTTTGGCAAATACGGAGGAAGTTTTGTAAGCGAAACTCTCACCCATGCAATTGAAGAGCTCAAAATTGCTTATGAGAAGTATCACAATGAGCCTGAATTCTTAAAAGAATTTCACTACGAATTAAATCACTTCGTTGGTCGTCCCTCACCCATCTATCACGCTGCAAGAATGAGTAAGGAATGCGGAGGCGCACAAATTTATTTAAAGCGCGAGGACCTAAACCACACCGGCGCCCATAAAATTAATAATACCATTGGCCAAGCCATGCTGGCCAAACGAATGGGTAAGCCAAGGGTAATTGCAGAGACTGGGGCTGGTCAACACGGCGTAGCAACAGCAACTATTTGTGCAAGGTATGGGCTTGAGTGCGTGGTCTATATGGGTAGTGAGGACGTAAAGCGACAAAGTCCAAATGTTTACCGTATGAAACTATTAGGCGCCACGGTTGTTCCCGTCAACAGCGGAAGCAGAACATTAAAAGACGCGCTCAACGAGGCACTTCGCGACTGGGTGACCAATGTAGAAAATACTTTTTATATTATTGGAACTGTTGCTGGGCCCCACCCTTACCCGATGATGGTGAGAGATTTTCAAAGTGTGATTGGTCAAGAATGCATTGAACAAATGCCCTTGATGCACAACGGGGCGCAACCGGACGCTGTTATCGCCTGCGTTGGGGGCGGAAGTAATGCAATGGGAATTTTCCATCCCTATATTCCGTATGAAAACACCCAACTCATCGGTGTAGAAGCAACTGGGGAAGGCCTGGATAGCGGAAAGCATTCTGCATCCCTTCAGATGGGTAGTCCAGGCGTGCTTCACGGCAACCGTACCTATGTGCTTCAAGACTCTAAAGGACAAATCACAGAGACCCATAGCATCAGTGCTGGACTCGACTATCCGGGTGTGGGCCCTGAACATGCTTATTTAAAAGATAGTGGTCGTGCACAGTATGTGGGCGCAACTGATGAGGAGGCCCTCCAAGCGTTTCACTACCTTTGCAGAACTGAAGGCATCATCCCCGCGCTTGAGTCAAGCCATGCTGTTGCTTACGCTATGAAACTTGCTCGAACAATGAAGTCCACACAGTCCATTTTGGTGAATCTATCCGGACGTGGGGATAAGGATATTGGCACTGTTGCTGATCTGAGCAATGCAGACTTTTACTGTCGACCCAGTTGTCAAGGGCAAGGGGTTAAGGGCGGCAATACAGTAAAAGACAACACTGCAACAATTCATTTCCAGAAGAACTAAATCATCATGAGCCGCATACAAAATACCTTTAAAAACTTAGGAACTCAGGGCAAAAAGGCCCTCATCCCTTACCTGATGGCAGGCTTTCCGTCCCTTGAATCTACGCTTGGACTCATGCAAGGCTTGGTTAACGGGGGAGCTGACATCATTGAGTTGGGTATTCCTTTTAGTGACCCCATGGCTGATGGTCCAGTGATTCAAAAGGCCGCAGAGCAGGCCATCACCAACAACGTCGGTCTCACAGAAGTTCTTGAAGTAGTTAAATCTTTTAGAAAACAAAATCAGCATACTCCAATCGTACTGATGGGGTATGCAAACCCTGTTGAACAGTATGACCTGCAACACGGCTTGAATGCTTTTGTCAAAAATGCCAACTCTTGCGGCGTAGACGGTGTTTTGATCGTGGACTATCCTCCCAATGAATGCACTGAGTTCGCTGAGCAACTTCGGGCTCACGAAATGGACTTGATCTTTTTACTTGCGCCAACCAGCACCGAAACAAGAATACAAGAAGTTGCTCAAGTTGCATCCGGTTACGTTTACTACGTATCCTTAAAAGGCGTGACAGGCGCTGGTAACCTCAACACTGATGAGGTGCAAGCGATGCTTCCTAAAATCAGGAAACATGTCAAAATCCCTGTTGGGGTTGGTTTTGGGATAAGGGATGCACAAACTGCCCAAGTGGTTAGTCGAGTTGCTGATGCTGTAGTGATTGGCTCTAAATTGATTGAGTTAATCAAAGACTCCACCTTAAGTACGGGCCCAGAAATAGCTAAAACATTTATGGCAAGTGTTCGAGTTGCTATGGACGAAAAATATTAAAGGAAAACTTATATGAGTTGGCTTGAAAAACTTCTTCCTCCCAAAATTCAGCAAACCGACCCAACTGAGCGACGAACTGTTCCTGAGGGATTGTGGGTCAAATGTCCTAGTTGTGAGACTGTGCTTTATAACGCTGACCTTGAGCAAAACCAAAACGTATGTCCAAAATGCTCACACCACCACAGAGTCTCTGCTCGAACACGCTTAAACTTCTTTCTTGACCCGGAAGGTCGTTACGAAATTGGTCAAGAAGTCGTTCCCGTTGATCCCCTCAAATTCAAAGACTCCAGAAAATATCCAGAGCGGATCAAAGAGGCCATGCTCAACACAGGCGAGACCGATGCACTGGTAGTGATGGGGGGCGCCATACACAGCATCAATGTGGTTGCAGCTTGCTTTGAATTTGATTTCATGGGTGGCAGCATGGGCTCAGTAGTTGGCGAACGATTCGTACGAGGCGTACACACTGCAATAGACCAAAAGGTACCTTTCATTTGTTTCACGGCGACTGGCGGGGCGCGTATGCAAGAGGGCCTTCTCTCCCTAATGCAAATGGCAAAGACCAATGCTTCGCTTACCAGACTTGCAAAAAAAGGCTTGCCCTTCATTAGCGTATTAACAGACCCCACAATGGGAGGCGTCTCTGCAGGATTTGCCTTTATGGGAGATGTAGTTATCGCAGAGCCCAAAGCGTTGATTGGCTTTGCAGGTCCTCGAGTCATTGAGAGCACTGTCAGAGTCACTTTGCCGGAGGGTTTCCAACGCTCAGAATTTTTGCAGCTAAAGGGAGCGGTAGACTTCATATGCGACAGAAGAGAGCTTAAGAAAACAATTGCCGACACCTGTGCAATGCTTCTTAGACAGCCTGCAGATGCCGTTAGCAGTTGAAGGTGATCTACATTTATCATAAACACTAATATTTTCAAAAGACATTAAATTGAATTCAACATCAGAACCCCAATCCAGTGCAAGCGCCGCCCAAACATCGACAGATGCTCAACACGGGGGAGTGCCAGTTGATGAGAATAAATTAATTGCCGAGCGTAGAGAAAAACTTACCGAGCTGAGAAAAAGCAGTGCCGCTTCTGGAGTGGCAGTTTTTCCAAACGATTTCAAACCAACACACCATGCACAGAGCCTACATTCGACCTATGCGGCCATGCAAGGGGAGGAACTTCAAAAGGCCAATATACAAGTCAAAGTAGCTGGTCGTATGATGCTCAAACGTGTCATGGGCAAAGCCAGTTTTGCGACGCTCCAAGATGCATCCTCTCGTATACAAATCTATATCGTCCGAGACAACATCGGCGAAAATCATTACAACGCCTTTAAACACTGGGACTTAGGAGATATTCTTGGAGCCCAGGGCACTCTCTTTATTACGAAAACAGGTGAACTCTCAATCAACGTCACCGAGGTGCGGCTTCTCACAAAAAGTCTGAGACCCCTGCCAGATAAATTCCATGGTATCAATGATCAAGAAATCAAATACCGTCAACGCCACATTGACCTCATCACGGATGAGAGCACCAAAAATCGCTTTATCGCCAGATCAAAAGCCATCAATTGCATGCGTGAATTTATGGTTAAAAACGAGTTCTTGGAGGTTGAGACCCCTATGCTTCACCCTATTGCAGGTGGCGCAAATGCAAGACCCTTCACAACGCATCACAACGCATTAGATCAAGAAATGTTTTTACGTATTGCTCCCGAGCTCTACTTGAAGAGGCTTATTGTGGGCGGGTTTGAGAGGGTATTTGAGATCAACCGCAATTTCAGAAATGAGGGTATCTCGGTTAGACACAACCCTGAGTTTACGATGATGGAGTTTTATGCGGCTTACTGGAACTACCTTGATTTGATGGACTTCACACAGTCTTTGATCAGGCACGTTGCTGAACAAACAACTGGGTCTACAAAGCTGAGCTATGCAGGCAAAGAGGTTGATCTGAGTTCAGACTTCGAGCGTTTAACCATTTTGCAGGCGATTGAGAAATATGCCCCCACTCAAATTCCTACCTCCTCAGTTGAAGGCATGATCAAGACGTTGACACAGATTGGACTGAGTGAACACAAACACCATCTCTCAAAACGCTCACTTGCCTCACTTCAGGTTCTGTACTTTGAAGAGGTGATTGAAGAGTTGCTTTGGCAGCCCACTTTTATTTGTGAACATCCGGTTGAGATCTCTCCGCTTGCAAGAGCCAACGACAAGAACCCAGACGTTACAGAGCGTTTTGAGCTCTACATCACGGGGCGCGAATTTGGTAACGGATTCTCAGAGCTCAATGACGCTGAGGACCAAGCCAATCGGTTTCAAGCACAGGTTGATGCAAAAGAAAACGGCGATGATGAGGCCATGTTCTTTGATCACGATTTCGTAAAAGCGTTGGAATACGGCATGCCCCCCACTGGGGGTTGCGGCATAGGCATTGACAGACTAATGATGTTGCTGACTGACAGTGCAAGCATCAGGGACGTTATATTGTTCCCAGCGCTAAGAAAAGAACATTCCTAAATACATTCACCAAGTCCGTATGAGGACTTTGGTGAATTTTGTGTTTTGGAACTTTAATAATTTAAGCTGCGACTTTGATTGGTTTCTCTAAATTTACGGCCGGCTTGCAGTCGTAACAAAAGAAAGCCAAACTACCCGCAAATCTTCTTTGACTGCCTTGGCTTCTTGGCTTGTGATGTCCGCACATCATGCAAGACATTGTCTCACCAATCTTTCCCATACCAGCAAATGGTGAGCCGTTCTCACGACTCGTGAAACGCAAACCGCTTTCAGCAACTGCGTTTTTTCCAGTTTTTGTCGCCATTCAAATTCCCTTGTTCTTTTTTGGATGAACTACGAGTTTAAATACTCTTTTTTTGGTGTGAGCTTATTTTAACTCTTATGAATTGAAAAGAATAGCGAGTATGTTGATTTAAAAAAATTACTGATCAAAATTTTATTAATAAAAAGAGAACAAATAAATTCAATGAGTTCACACTATAGATCAAGGCAACAACGTAAGTGCATGAATATACTCAGGATCTCGCATTAAATCAGACCAGCTCTGCGAATTACCACGGCCTAATAAAGATAATCTTCTATCTTCACTTACACCACGAAGACTCCACAACTGTTGTGCTAACGCGTTCTCAAGGCCTTCTAAAAATTCATCTATGGGTTCACCAAGACAACGTGGGCCTTCAATACTTTGATTACAAAGTAGCACCATATCGCATCCTGCATCTATCGCATGAATAGCAGCTTGGACAAAAGTTAACTGTTCTCCGTCCAATTGACGCGCGCCAGCCATAGAGAGATCATCACTAAATATGGCTCCTTGAAATCCCATTTTTACGCGAAGAATATCTTCCAACCAAGTCTTTGAAAAACCTGCAGGACGAGTGTCTACTTTGTTGTAGACAACGTGAGCAGGCATGACGCTACTCAGAACAGTATTGAGCTCCTCATAAGGCCAAGCATCTTTTAAAATAATTTCCTCCAAAGCTCTCTCATCAATTGGTATATCAACGTGTGAGTCTGCTCTCACGTAGCCATGCCCTGGAAAATGTTTACCGCAATTGGCCATACCTGCCTTTAAAAGACCGTGCATTAAACTCTTTGACAAAACAGTGACGACTCTTGGGTCAGCATGAAAGGCTCTATCACCAATCACACCGCTTGTGCCCCAGTCCAAATCAAGAACCGGCGTAAAACTCAAATCAACACCGCATGCCCTAAGCTCTGCAGCAAGCACATACCCACACGCCGTTGCTGCGTTCATAGCTTTAAGCGCCCCACTGCCCTCACGCCCTTGGTTATCTTGGTGCCACATCTCGCCGAGTTTACCCATCGGGGGCAAATGT
Source organism: uncultured Burkholderiales bacterium (assembly GCA_903910745.1). GTDB lineage: Bacteria > Pseudomonadota > Gammaproteobacteria > Burkholderiales > Burkholderiaceae_C > Limnohabitans. The sequence goes on along the minus strand of CAIWAO010000048.1, from coordinate 259 downwards.
GTGAACCCATCCGTTTTAAAGCGCTGCACGCGCCCTCCCTCGTGATCCACACAGATCAACAAATCAGATCTCAATTTTTTGATTGAATCACACAGTAAACTAAGTTGTTCTCTTGATTGCCAGTTTCTAGAAAACAAGATAATACCGCCTGTTAGCGGATGCATTAACCGCTCAACATCTAGTTTGGTGAGCGTGAGTCCTGCTATATCAATAATGATTGGACTGTGGTTGGGTTGGGTTATAGAGTTGTTCATCTTTT
>CAIWAO010000047.1 GCA_903910745.1 uncultured Burkholderiales bacterium | reverse complement strand
TGAGTGGACACGGTCTTTGGAGCGTCAGCGGCCAGACCTTGTCGGGAAACTCGGTGTTCGGCGTGACAGCATGCGTGAGGCAGTTCCCGATTGGGAGGTTCATGAATATGCATGGAGAGCGGTAGTAGCGGGCTTGGAGTTGCCAGATCCAGACGATCGCCATGTTTTGGCGGCTGCAATCGCAGGCCATGCTGACTGCATCGTGACATCAAACCTGAAAGACTTCCCGGCTGCAGTGTTGCTGGAATACGGTCTCGAAGCCGTTGACCCTGACACTTTCATCATCAACCAGTGGGATCTAGACCCGGTTAGCGCTATCGCAGCGTTCAAACGTATGCGGTCCCGTCGCAGAAAGCCGCAGTCTAGTCCAGATGACTTTGCATATGCATTGGAAGTTGGCGGATTGCCGACAACAGCGGAAAGGCTGCGGTCCGCTTCTGAGTTAATTTGAACATATATCCGCGAATTCCCCCTGCTAGGCGGTGTGGTTGCCTAGCGGCATTAAGGCGTGAGCCGAGTCGTCAGGAGGGGATCTAGCGCAGGCTGTTGGGTTGGCTTTTGCAGCGGACTTTCTGGCCTGTTCTTCGCTCCCTTGTGCGTTTACATAAGCCCGTACCGTTTCCAAAGTAGAGCTGCCAACACTGCCAACAAAGTAGGCACGGTGCCAAAACAAAGGCTTGCTGTAGAACTTGGTTGTGTGTTCGGCAAAACGATTCCTAGTAAGCCGTGCGCTGGCCGTTTTGAACAACGCAAGCCAAGACATTAAAGGTGGTGAATAACACTGATCGTTCCTTTTCCTGCAGGGGGATCCTCTGACACTGTTTCTAGAACGATTGCTCGCAAACTCTCCCTCCAACTTGGACAACCGGTGGTTGTTGAAAACCATCCTGGCGCTGGAGGCAACATCGGGTGCGATATTGTTGCTAAGGCTTCTCCTGATGGATATACGCTTTTGATCACTACAACAAGTACTCACGGGATCGGTGCTGCACTAAATATCTAGTGAGGACAAAGTGGACAAAGTGGACAAATTGGACACAGTGACCTCATCAATCACAAAGTTTGTCTAACAAAGAGACTAATTTAACCGGCCAGAAGCCAAGATAAATTCAGCCGCTGAACACAAGTCATTCATCAAAGCCTTCCTTGCTTTAAGTGCATTTTTGTTCCTCAGCGCTTCAATCATTTCTGCATGATGATTTTTCGCAGGACCAGAGATCAATCTCTTGGAACCCGATCTTAAATCCAAATTTAAAACAGGCCCAACCTGCAACCAAAGTCCCTCGATAATATTCAACAAAGAGGGAAGTTTTGCTGCTCGGTAGATTGCAAAATGCAACTTCATGTTTGCCTCAATAGCGACGCTTGCATCTGGTTTTTTCTTAGCAATTTCTTTCAAATAAATAGCGTGATTTTTTTCCAGTTCAATCAACTCCTCTAGGGTGATTTTGCTTGCTGCTTGCTCAATAGCTAACCCCTCCAACTCCTTTCTAATCAGCAAGAGTTCTGTGAATTTAGATTTGGTCATCAAAGGGACTCTGACAGACTTGTTGGGTAAGAACTCCAGCGCTCCCTCAGCAGCAAGTTGCCTGAGCGCTTCCCTAACCGGCATTTGACTGGTACCCAGCGCATCGGCCAATGATTTCAAAGTTAGCTTTTGCCCAGGCTCCACCCTTCCCCCAATAATTAACTCTCTGAGATCTTTATAAACTCTTTGAGACATGGTTTCATGCTCAATTTTTTGAATCGCAATTAATTCATTCATATTGACTAGGGTAAATACCGTCCATATTTGATTGACTTAATTGTTACATAGAAATATATTTGATCAAAGATCAAAACACATTAATTGATTTAACCAGGAGACAAATATGAACGCACCTTTCTCAAAACGTCGTGACATCCTAAACGCTGGAGTTGTTGGAGCCATCTCGACTCTGGGATTCCCTGCCATTGTCAAAGCTCAAACTGACAAAATAAGAATCGGTCACTTAACGCCTTTAACTGGATTTTTAGGGCCCCTGGGCGAATACGGAACCATGGGTATCAAACAAGCGGTTGATGAAGTTAACAAAGCAGGAGGTATTTTGGGTCGCCAAATTGAGCTCATCTCAGAGGACTCAGTAAACCCTGCAACAGCGTCCAGCAAAGCTCAACGTATGTTTGAGCGCGACGGTGTTAACTGCATATTGGGTGAGATCAACTCGGCCTCTGCTCTTGCGATCAGCCAGGTTGCCGCTAGAAATCAGAAAATATTTATCAACACAGGCGGTAACTCTGACGAGTTGCGCGGCAAGAACTGTAACAAATTCATGTTTCACGTTGAGTGCGCAAACTCCATGTACGTTCATACCTGCGGTCGTGCCCTTTTGCAACAAGGCCTAGTAAAAGGTAAGAAGTGGTATTTCCTGACAGCAGATTATGCGTTTGGTCATGACTTAACTCGTGTTGCTCGCACCTTCCTTGCAGCAAACGGGGGCCAAGAGTCGGGTGAGGACAAAGTTCCCACAGACGCAACGGATTACTCTGCTTATATGCTCAAAATAAGGCAAGCCAAACCCGATGTTGTCATCTCCAACCTGTCCGGAACTCAGATCACCAGCTTCATGAAACAGTACTCTGAGTATGGTCTACCCTTCACGGTTGCTGGGTTTGGTTTTGATACGGCACTTGCTTGGGGTGCAGGAGCTGACAATTTCCTTGGCACTTGGCCCGTACCTTGGCATCATGATGTCAACTCAGCGAGCTCCAAAGCCTTTGTGACTGAGTTTGTAAAGAGAAACGGCAAACCACCAGAAAACCAAGCCTGGGGAGATTACTTGGTGCTCAAAATTATGGCCGAATCTATGAATGCAGTTAAATCAACCGACTCATTAAAGGTCATTGATTACATGGAGAAAGGTGCTCAGTTCGATGTCTTAAAAACAAGAAAAGGCTATTTCAGATCTTGGGATCACCAGTTGATCCAGGAAATGTACACCATGACCCCTAAAGCCAAGGGAGCAGCCAAAGACAAGTGGGACTTCCTACAGGTAGGATCCTCAGTGCCAAGCGCTAACGAGCCTTTGGACATCATCGCTCCAACGAAGACTGAAAACAACTGTACTTTTAGCTAAATCAAGAAGGGACAGGGGAAAATGATAAGGCCATGGTGGTGGTTGCCAAAGGGATCACCATGGATCACCATGGATCATCATGGCCTGCGCTTTGCCTAGAAATAGATCTATTTCAGCACCTAGAAAAATCAATAAACCCTAGATCTTTAAAACCTCAAAATTTTCAAAGATCAGGGATCAGAACAAAATAAAGAGAACTGTTAAAGCGTTGATTGCACAATCGTTGAAGACTCGCTTTGCATTCAACAATCAGCAAAGCCTATGGAACTAATTTTTTTTATTGAACAAGTCTTAAACGGTTTGTTAGTCGGTGGCTACTACCTCATCATCGCACTTGGACTCTCTCTTATCTTCAGTTTAGGTGGAGTCGTCAACCTAGCACATGGTGCATTTTATGCACTGGGCGCTTATGCAGCAGTGATGCTCACTGAGCAATTTGGTTTTACTGGTGCACTTATTCTCTCCCCCGTACTTGTGGGCGTCTTTGGTGCTTTGTTTGAGAGCCTCATACTAAGGCGCTTTTACCAAAAGGATCCCATCCTAAGCTTGTTGGTGACCTTTGGTATGGCCATGGTCATTGAACAAGTCATACGAATGATCTGGGGCTCAACCCCGTTGCAATTCATCATCCCCTCAGCTCTCAAGGGGCAAGTGGTGCTTGGTGACTTTATCTACTCTAAATACAGACTGCTTATGCTCGCGGTCGTGTTCTTGGTTCTGTTTTGTGTTTGGCTCTTGCTAAATAAAACTGCCTTTGGTCGTGTGGTCAGAGCAGGAACACAGCGTCCCGATATGGTCGCAGTGCTTGGCATTCACCTTCAAAGATACATGACCGGCGTAGTTGTGATAGGAGTTGCCTTAGCTTCATTAGCAGGCGTATTACTCGCCCCCCTTGCAGGTGTTCATCCCTCAATGGGCTCTGAGATCATGACCTCTGCATTTGTGGTTGTTGTCATTGGCGGGCTGGGTAGCTTTTGGGGGGTCGTTCTTGCAGCCCTTTTGGTTGGAGTGGTCAGGGGAGTTACCACTTACTTTTACCCTCCCGCGTCTGAGGCGTCTATTTACATTCTCATGATCGTGATTTTATTGATACGTCCAAGAGGACTTCTTGGCGAGCGGATTGAAAGATTTGAATAATGATAAAAACACAAACAGTCCTGCAAAAACACTCTGAATTAATCTTAGGTTTTTTAATTCTATCTTTGGCTCCTTTACTGATGAACTTACTGGGTCTGACCCCAAGTAGCTCAATAGATATCGTGATCTACTCTATTGCAGCTCTTGGGCTGAACTTACTTGTCGGCTACACAGGGTTAACCTCTTTTGGTCACGGTGCCTTCTTTGGGCTCGGGGCCTACGCGGCTGCCCTCTCTCAGCAACGCTGGTTTGATCAGCAAATATTTCTGCCCATCCTCTTTGCAACGATCTTCATTGCACTACTCTCCCTAATCGTTGGCTCCTTGATATTGATTCGCAGAGGCGTTTATTTCTCACTCCTAACGCTTGCCTTCTCAGCGTTAACTTACACGGTTGCATTTCGCTGGACGGAGCTAACTGGGGGCGAAAACGGAATCGGCAACCTTACTAGACCCAACCTAGGTGTGCTAGAGCTAGGGCAAAGCACGCACTACCTTTTGCTTGTCAGCTTGATTGGTCTGGCAGTCCTTTATTTGGTTTGGCGCTTACTTCGTTCCCCCTTTGGACACGTGATCGTCTCCATTAGAGAAAACCAACAAAGGGCACAGTTTCAAGGCTACAACATCCAACGCTACAAACTCATAGTCTTTGTCCTGTCATCCACGATCACTGGTTTTGCTGGGGCTTTGATGACGTTTCACATGCGCTTCGCCTCCGCTGATCCCACCTCTGTTGCATTCTCAGGAGAGTTACTCGCAATCGTTGTGATCGGGGGAATGCACAGCCTCCTAGGCCCTTTGATTGGCTCTTTTTTCTTTGTATTTTTTAAAGAGTTCGTGTCAATCTGGACCCCAAACTGGCTACTCTACTTTGGTTTGATGTTTGTGGGCTTCATCATATTTTCCCCAAAAGGTATTGTTGGGGTCATAGCTGAGTTTAAAAAACGCTTTGTCAAGCAAGAAGATTTAGAGGCCGCTATGAGTGCTCGTAAAATCTACACTGACCTAGAGTTTCCTGCATTCTTACAACCCGTTCATAAAACCGGAGTGGCGCTCACCGTATCTCATCTGGGCAAGAGGTTTGGGGGGGTGCTTGCAGTAAAGGATTGTGACTTCACACTAGACAAAGGCATACACGCGCTCATTGGTCCTAACGGGTCTGGTAAAACCACCACTTTCAATCTCATCTCTGGCATGTTTACGCCGGACCACGGTAGTGTGAAAATTTACGGTGAATCTTTAAACAGTCTCAGAGCAGATGAAATCAGTCAATCAGGTGTTGCAAGGTCTTTTCAAATCACAAATTTATTTAAAGGACTGAGTATCTTTGAGAATTTTCGCTTGGCGGTTGCCTCCAGGTACCGCGGAGGTTTTAACATTTGGGTGGACACCCACACTCAAGACGAAATAAACAAAAAGACAATGCAGATTGTTAAGTACCTAGGGCTAGAGGGTATAGAGCACTCCCTGGCCGGTGATCTCTCCTACGGCGGACAAAGAATTGTTGACCTAGGTATTGCACTGTGCGGACACCCAACCATACTGATGTTGGATGAGCCGCTCGCTGGACTTGCGGCAAAAGAACGAGACAGAGTATCCAACCTCATCACTACCATTCAAAAGCATATTCCAGTCCTGATCGTTGAACACGATCTTGATAGAGTTTTGGGCTTTTCAAGCTTGGTGACAGTCATGAATGAGGGGTCCGTACTCATGACGGGTACACCCGATGAGGTCAGAAACAATCAACAAGTCCAACAACTCTACACCGGAAACGGTGTGCCCCAAGTTGGGATCAGATCCAAAGAACGCCAACAATCCCAAGTCCTGTTGAGCTTCAAAGATGTAGATACCTATTACGGTAAAAGTCATATTTTGAACAAAGCAAGCCTAGACATTAAAGGAGGTGAAATTGTTGCTCTTTTAGGTCGCAACGGAGCTGGTAAATCTACTTTGCTAAAAACCATTACAGGATTAGTTAGCCCAAGCAGCGGAACGATAGATTTTGAGGGTCAAGAGCTCAACGGGATGAGCGCTGCAGATATAGCCCGAATTGGAATTGGCTACGTACCCCAAGGTCGTGGTTTATTCGCTGGAATGAGCGTCAAAGAGAATTTGGCCTTGGGGAGAATGAACAGGGTTAATCCAAGTCTTGGTGGCACCATTTGGAGCGAAGAAAAAATATTGGAATATTTCCCCAGACTCAAGGAGAGGATGACGGTTGCGGCGGACTATTTATCCGGGGGCGAGCAACAAATGGTTGCAGTCGCCAGAGCCCTCTCCGGTAATGTGAAACTGCTTTTACTGGATGAACCCTTTGAAGGCCTGGCTCCGGCAGTGGTAAATGAGCTCTTTACAGTCTTTAATCTTCTAAGAAATGAAATCTCAATCTTGATTGTTGAACACAACCTTGATTTGGTCTTGGCTTTGTCGGACCGAGTCTTTGCACTTGAGAGGGGGCAAGTATTTCACTCTGGCCCTGCAAGCGAATTACTTAACGATTTAGAATATAGGAAGAAAATATTATGGATGTAACTCCTAACTCACCCATTTCCCTTGATTTAACTGGGCAATTTGCCCTGGTTACTGCTGGTGCCCAAGGAATCGGTCTGGCAATTACAAAAGCTCTTCTAGCCCAAGGAGCCGAGGTCCAAGTTTGCGACATAGATACTCAGGCACTAGCAAAAGTTAAACAAGAATTGCCTGCCGTGCACACCAGACTGACCGATATCTCAAAAGAAGTTGAGGTAAGTCAATTATTCAGTGAGATACAAAAGCGCTGGGGCAAATTAAACATCCTAGTCAACAACGCAGGCATAGCCGGGCCCACCGCGAAGATAGAGGACACCTTGCTCAAGGATTGGCAAGACACAGTAGATGTCAATTTAACTGGATCATTTTTGTGTGCAAAGTACGCAGTACCGCTTATTAAACACGCAAATGGGGGAAGTATCGTTAACATCTCCTCGGCTGCGGGACGTCACGGTTTCCCTCTTAGAACGCCCTACTCAGCGACTAAATTTGCAGTCATTGGACTTACCCAAACCTGGGCCATGGAGTTAGGGCCCGATAACATTCGGGTCAATGCAATTTTGCCAGGTATCGTACAAGGTCCCAGACAAGACCGGGTCCTTTCAGCAAAAGCGGCGAGTTTTGGGATCACACTTGACGAGATGCGAGAAAGAGCATTACAAAGAGTATCCTTAAGAAGAATGGTGAGTGCGCATGATATTGCGAGCCAAATCGTATTTATTTGTTCCAGTGCTGGATCTAACATCACTGGACAAAGCCTTTCAGTAGACGCTAACGTGGAGACTCTAGTTCAATGATTAATTTAAACAAAGCAAAAGTAGCAGTGATTGGCTCTGGCCTCATTGGCAGAGCCTGGGCCATCGTCTTTGCAAGAGCAGGCGTAGAAGTCAAAATATTCGATCAAAGCAAAGAGGCTTTGAATGAATGCTTGTCTCTCATCAAAGCACTACTTGAGGATAAAGAAAAGTTTGGACTCCTAAGTGAAGAAGTCTCTGAAATTCTTGCCCGAATCTATCCCGTTGAAACTCTAGAGGAAGCGTGTGCAGGTGTTGTATTGGTTCAAGAAAATATCAAAGAAACAGTTGAAGCTAAACTTGAGATTTTTGCTAAATTAGACAGATTAACCCCTGAGGACGCAATTCTGGCAAGCTCTACATCATGGCTACCCACTTCACTTTTCACAGAGAAACTAAAGGGTCGCTCGCGTTGTATGGTTGCCCATCCAACCAATCCGCCCTACTTAATTCCACTTGTTGAGGTGAGCCCCGCGCCTTGGACGTCACAACAGGCGGTTGATCGTGCTATGGCCTTTTACGCAGCAATCAAACAAGAACCAGTTCTTGTTAAGAAAGAAATACACGGCTTCCTCCTTAATAGGGTCCAAGGAGCCGTCCTCAATGAGATGCTAAATCTATATGAGGAAGGTTATGCAAGCTCGGCAGACCTAGATAAAGTTATGAAGTACGGACTAGGACTCAGGTGGTCATTCATGGGCCCGTTTGAGACCATCGATCTGAATGCGCCTGCGGGTGTGACCGATTACGCTGCAAGGTACGGTCAAACTTATGCGGATGTCTCCAAAACTCAAAAGGACAACTCTTGGGATGCCTCAGTCATCAAGAGAATTGAGGACGAAAGAAGAAAAGTCCTTGACCAAGAAAAGATAAATGAACGCTCCAGGTGGAGAGACAACCGACTGATGGCACTAATGAAGCACCAGCAAGACCAACCTAAATAAAACATAGATTCCAAAGATCAGATTCACAACATACCCTCACAATTAGGAGAAGAAAATGTCACGTAAAGTTATTATCACCTGTGCAGTAACCGGTGCGATTCACACGCCGACGATGTCACAGTACTTGCCAATAACGGCAGAAGAAATCAAGGATGCTGCGATTGGCGCCGCAAAGGCCGGCGCCTCCATTGTGCATCTGCATGCTAGGGAGCACCATAACGGAAAGCCCTCTCAAGATCCTGAGCTCTTTAAACTATTTCTTCCACAAATCAAAGCAGCCAGTGATGTTGTAATCAACCTCACAACAGGTGGGGCACCCAATATGACGATTGAAGAGCGTCTTAAGCCAGCTCACTACTTCAAACCCGAAGTCGCCTCACTTAACATGGGTTCTATGAATTTTGGTCTATACCCAATGCTGAATAGGTACTCCAAATTCAAATATGACTGGGAAGTTCCTTACCTAGCGGGTAGTGATGACCGAGTATTTAAGAACACCTTCAAAGATATCGCTCATATCCTGGAGTCATGCAGTGATAACCAAACTCGCTTTGAGATTGAGTGTTACGACATAGGTCACCTGTACACTGCAGCCCATTTTATTGATAGAGGTTTGATTAAAGCCCCCTTCCTCATTCAATCTGTATTTGGACTGCTGGGCGGTATTGGCCCCCACCCAGAGGACGTCATGCACATGAAGCGCACAGCAGATAGACTTTTTGGGGACAGCTACGTTTGGTCCGTATTGGGAGCAGGAAAGAACCAAATACCCATTGCAACTATGTCAGCATCTATGGGCGGCAATGTACGAGTTGGCTTAGAGGACTCCCTTTGGGACGGGCCAGGTAATTTGGCAAAAACCAATGCAGCCCAGGTCACTCGCATGAAAAACATTATTGAAGGCCTCTCACTAGAAGTTGCAACACCTGATGAGGCTAGGGAGATTCTTAAACTAAAAGGCGGCAATAACGTTAATTTCTAATTTGAAATAACGGTCCTCTAGAACTTTCTTTATCTCCATCTCCATCACTGGTCTTTAATGGCCGGTGATGGAGTTTTTTTACGGATAATCAAAATTTACAGCAACCGCTCTTTAATTCATGATTTGCTTAAACAGGCTGTCCTCACCATCATTGGGCTCGGGTTTGATCTTTAGCAGATGAGCCAAAAAAGCATAAACATCTATATTGTGTACAACAGGTAGAGTTTGTTTTTTTACACCGGGGCCTGCTGCGATGAAAAGTCCTTGCATTTCCTTGGCTCTGGCATCATAACCGTGCATGCCCGCAATCACCTTCATGCTCGAATTGGGAAGGATAGACCATCCAACATCTGCGAGACAGAAAATATCTGGTATGCGCCTGTGCGTTCCAAAATGATACTCAGGTGGGATCTTGGATTTATGCCAGCAACTCATGTGTGGATAAGTCTTAAGACGCTCAAGCATTGGCTCTGCGTCAACACGATCAACATTAAACCCAGCGACTGGGCCCATCCATACCAGCTTAGCAGATTTTGTATTCTCAAGCACCGTGGATAAATTTATGACGTGCTCCTGTGTAACATGGGCCATACCGTGATCTGATGTGATAACGAAGGTTACATCCTTTAGCAGGTTCAACCTCTCTAAGCCTTTTACAAAACGATCAATTGCTATGTCCACTCTTTTGAGGGATTCGTTGACTTCGCTAGCGTCAGGACCGAATTCGTGCCCCGCGTGGTCAACCTCTGAGAAATAAAGCGTTGCAAAATCAGCCCTTTTAGATTCGTCCCGGTTTAACCATTCTAATAATTGGTCCACACGTTTATCCGAGGCCATGTTGTCATCATAGTTTAGCCAGTCATCGGGGCGAAGACCGTGGTTGATAACTTCAGTGCCTGGCCAAAATAAGGTTGATACGATTTTCCCCTGCTGCTTGGCAGAGATCCAAATGGGAGTAGCTTCCTCATACCAAAACGGGTTGGTAACAGATTCCCTATCAGAGAGTTTAAATATTTGTTTTGTCTTAGACGGATCTTGCATCGTGTTGTTCACAAGCCCGTGATGATCTGGATATAAGCCAGTCACAAGTGAGTAATGGTTAGGGAATGTGATGGAGGGAAAGACCGGCATAAAGTTCTCTGCATATGCACCCGAATCAGCAAGACGCTTAAGCGTTGGTGTGAGCCCCCGGCTCATGTAATCATTTCTGTAGCCATCAATACTGATTAAAACAACAAGTGGCTTGTGCTGAGTTTGAGAGACGCCAGGTAATGCGCCCACATTTTGTGCAAGGCTCATCGAAACATTGGATAGCACCAAAATGGACAAAGCCATAAGAGTTGAAGCCAAAGATTTATTTGGATTAAAAAGTTTTAAATTTTTCATATCTAACATTATTAATAGTAATTAGCAACAATCATATTACAAATCTGTAACCCTCAATTTGTCATAAAAGTTTAAGAAATTAGACACGTGATTTACACATCACAAAGTTAGTATACAAATCTTTAAGAATATGACAAAAAGAATTCATGAGGCGCTTCCCCGACACCGTTAGAAAGAAAACACGGATTGAGATCATACCCATGATTGATGTCATGATGTTTTTGCTGGTCTTTTTTGTGTTAATCAGCCTAAACACGATTTCAGCGCTTGGACTAAAAGCAAAATTGCCAATTTCAAGCGAAGCAAAACTTGATACTCCCCCTAAGAGAGTGGTCGTTAGTATTTCTCAAAACAACGAAATACTGATTGATAAGACAAGTTTTTCAACACTTGAAGATTTTAAAAAATACATTGCAGATTTAAAAATCAAGAACAACAAATTGGCAGTCATCATCAACGGGGACGAGTCAGCAAAAATTCAAAAATTGGTTGACGTGATGGACGTCTTAAAGGCAGAAGGTGTTGACTCTTTAACCATTGCTGCCAAAAAACAATAATGGAAAACAACTTTAGTCAGACGCTATACATTCAAAGGGAGAAAATATCCTGGGTATCGTCTTGTTTGATGAGTTTACTGACTGCAATTTTTTTAGTCCAAGCATTGGACCATGTTCAGAATAATATTGCGAAGACTGAGTTTTTTAATATCGTTAGCGAACCTGATGAACTCCCCCCCCGCCCTGTAGAGGAGAGAAAACAACTCAAGCAATTGGTTCAACCTACACCACAAAAAGAGGTTAAGAACCAAACCGTAAAAAGTCAAAACGAAGTCGTTCAAACAACTCCTTCCCCGGTTATAGAGTCAAGAAAAACGTCTGAGAACACCGATTTAGCCGCAACTTCAAAATCGAATTCAAATACGCAGGAATATAAGCAAGAAAGAAGTGCAACTCTAAACGAGAAGACTGCCACCCAAGAGCCCGTCAAACAAATTGACTCCTCGGCCTCCCATTCCTATGAAGCGATCATTTTAGGGGTTTTGGAGAAAAACAAGAGATATCCAACCTCCCGAGAAGCAAGACTCTCGCACCCCGAAGGGACCGTGAAAGTTTGGCTTGAACTTAACAGAAAAGGTGATTTGACCAACTGCGGAATAAGCCTGAGCTCTGGCTCTAATATCTTGGACGGTGAGGCTTTAAAAACAATCAAGTCTGCGACCTTCCCCCCCTTTCCTGAAAAATCCTTTCCGTCTGAAGAATCTCATCGATTCATTGCAAATTTGAAATATTCACTGATCACCAATTAACCATTTTTCTTTTTTATATTGGAGTAAAACCATGACGACAGCTAAAACCAAATTTGGCTTGAAAAAGCTAACCGCCTTACTCGTTTTGAGTGGGGTAGTCACCCACTCAATGGCGCAGGTGGCCTCATCTGATATTGGAACAGTTAATATCGCTGGCCAAGGTGATGAGTTAGGTGCTGGTTACATGATTGATGATGATAGCGTTAAAGCTCGTAGTACTGTAACCAAGGCAGCAATTGATAAAGGCCTGTCAACAAGTAACCCCTATCAGATGCTTAATTTAATGCCAGGTGTAAACGCATCTAGCTATGATGCCACTGGACTATTTGGTGGAAACTTGAGAATCCGCGGCTTCAACAGTGACCAAATCGGATTCACCATCAACGGCGCGCCAGTAAATGACTCAGGAAACTTTGCCGTTTACCCCCAAGAGTACACAGATAGCGATAATTTATGTGAGATTTTTGTAACTCAGGGTTCAGCAGACGTTGACTCCCCCCATGTGGAAGCTTCAGGCGGAAATATCGGTTTAGTCTCTTGTGGTCCAAAGGATACGCGCGGCGGAAAAATATCAGAGTCCTTTGGAGATCTACAGTTTCACAAATCATTTGTTAGACTCGATTCAGGTTGGCTTCCCGGCTTAGGAACTAAATTCTTTGTATCCTTTTCAAACGCAGAAGCTAATAAATTCAAAGGTTTTGGTAGCGCTGTTAGAGATCACGTTGATCTGGGAATCGAAACCAACGTTTCATCAAGTACAACGTTGACACAGAATCTGCTTTATAACAATGCAACAAATAACAACTACATGAGTTTAACTAAAGCTCAATTCGCAAGCAATCCAAACATGGACTACAGCAACGTAGTTCCACAACACAGCGCCACATCTGACACAACAGCGTTTGGCACCACATTTTATGGATACTCCATCAATCCTTTTAAGAACTTTCTTTACACCTCAAAACTTCAAACCAGAATTGATGAAAAGTTAACCCTCAGTGCTGAGCCCTATTATTGGTTTGGATATGGAACTGGCGGAGTTGAGCAAACCACGTTAAAAACAGCTGCAAACAGTTACGTGAGCCAAGGTGGCGCTGTATCTACCATAGTCAATCCTTACGGCAATAGCGCTACTGATATCGGAGTTTATTCAGGTTCAGTGACAAGAACTCTGCGCCCAGGTATAACTTTTAAAGCAGATTGGAATTTAGACAATCAGAAAATTATTGCAGGTTATTGGGTTGAGAGAGCTGATCAGACTCAAACAAAGCCGGCAAC
>CAIWAO010000046.1 GCA_903910745.1 uncultured Burkholderiales bacterium | reverse complement strand
TCTGAATGAGATCAGTGTGGGGAAAGAAAAGATTTTCATACATCCAAAACTGATGAAGCTCTTAAGTCACGATACCAATCAGTTTGAGCATTACACATAAGGTGAAAAGTGAGGGTTGGATAGGGGCTCTATTGTAGTGCTTGTATTTCCACGGACAGTGATTTGACCGTTGATTTATATAGGTTTTTTCTTGTAAAAAAATACTGCTTAACATTTGCCTAACATCCCGTCAATTATTTCGTTTTGCTCAGCATCATTTTTATCTAAAAACGTGCTGAAGCAACTAAATTGTTACACAAGTCACCACTTGTCATCGTCGTCTATATTGAACCCAAACTTGTCTTCTCTGCGGTCATTAAACACAGAACCTAAACCTGTTGCTGTGCTTCCCATACGTGTACTTCCATCAGTGCTGAAACTGCCCATCTGCGTAAACACTGAACCGTCACTGCCTACAGTTGTTGAACCCATCTTTGTGTACGTTGTGCCGTCTGACGAGACGCTTGTAGTGTCTGACACTTTTTGAATCGTCTCACCTGTGTCTGACACAGCGAACCTTTCAAATATGTTCCAAAACGACATAAAAAACCTTTCACCAGACTTTGTAAAGCAAATCTCTAATCTCAACAACGTCCTCGTATTCTTTTTTGTAGAACGCTAACCTACTTACCAACTCTCGTTTGCTCAGTTTAGTTCTCTTACTGACTTCATCAACAACTTTTGGATTGGCTTCAAAGCTGGTCAGAATTTTGTAAAAAGAATCAACGACAGAATTGATTGATTTTTCACCAGATGCCATCATCACAAACGCTATCCGTTTTTGTCTCTCAGTCTCTGAAAGTCCCTTGCTAAGCTCAGGCTGAAAAACTTTGTGACCGCCCGCAGATCTTGCCAATTGATTTGATTTGTTCTTACTCATACAAGTCAGTCCTGCTTTGTTTTTCTAACAATCCAACGAACCTCTTGCTCTTTGTGGTGAAGGATGTGACCAGATGGGCAACAGAGCGATTGCAACAAGCCCAGCAACTTCAAATCTCACAACAACTAAAACAGCAACAAGAGTTGATGAAAAGCCACATTAACCCTTCTTCAGATTAATTTAATTCGAAATGAATTGAATTCCATCTGGGAATAAGGATGTGCTTCCATATTTCGTCAATTTTGCTATCCCTGATGAATTAATTTTTGATGTAAAAGTTCCAGAACTATCTGTCATTACACCTTTCATTAAGAGCAAATCGCGAGGGTAATTTATGTTGAAACTTGTGATTTTTGTCTTGCTAGCGTCTAATGAACTTGGTGTGAGAGTGATATTAGAAACACTGCTATTTGAGTCCAAACCATTAGTTGTATCAATCACATACATAGTGGTCGGAAATGTAATTGCATTATTCCAAAAAGTTTCACCCAAGAATGGATCACCACCATTACCCGCATTGTAATTAGGAATGAAAATCTTCGTGGCTGTTCTAAACACAGGGACATAGTCCCATGCATTTTTACCAACCACAAACAAACGAAGAACTTTTTGATCATTTGTGTTGGCGCCAGTCAAGTCATGCTTGACCAAATAGAAATCACAATCAGTTGCGTTGTAGTTATCAGAAATGTTGTAACTGCATTCATCGCCAGCATTGTGATTCCCTGATGTGTTGTTGTAATAAGCAGCAGGACCATATCCAGTGCCGTTCTCCGTAAAGAATATGTATCGTAAATGTGTATCGCCGTAATCTGCCATAGAAACAGCATTATTAGAATCTATACTCACCTTTAAGAGTCTTCTTGCTGTAAGTTGAATAGCAAGAAATGAGTGATTAGTTGATGTCGCTTGCGGGTCTGGAATGATTTGGTAGTTGTCAAAAAGCTCCCACGTAATTCCGTTGATTTGCGCTGCATACTCTTTAAGTAAATCGCTCGTATAAGTTGGAATGCTGTTAGTAGGGGTGGTAGAGCCTTGAGCGATTTGAGCTTCTCCTCCAGATGACGCTGTGACATATGACTGAATTAAATCTGCGCCACCAACATCGTAGTTCTTACTGTAAGCAACATAGGCGTCACCATTCTCCATTCCTTGAAACCAATTTAAATCATATGCATAAGCTGCACCACTGAATAAGTGGACAATTTTCTTGCCTACTGGTCCAGTTATTCCAGTTAGATCAAAGCTTGTAATTCCAACAAAAGATTGGGTGCCGTTTGACCCTTTGTATGGAGCATAGAAATAATTTCCGTTTTGGCTCAAGTATGCAGATGCGGCATTGGTGCCCATACCAATTTGTGGACCAAAAGATGGAAGGCTATCTGTTCCTAATTTGTAATTGAAGACTCTTGACCCACCTGTTTCAAGTGAGTTGTTATAGCAAGTCAAACTACCATCTGATTTTTTAATAAAGATCAAGTCACATACGTTTCCACTTGAATCCTTCACGTTCGGTGCTGTAGCGATAATGTAGGCACGAGCATCCTGAATGCTAGACAAGCAAGGTTCAGTTTGATTTGAACTCAACTGAAGTTGAGCCCAAGAGATGTCGTCAAGAGTGCCTGCAATCTTTGTAGATGCATTGACGCAAGTTTGTGCGGCCACCTGTGAGTTAGATGCATAAGCAACAGGCAGAAAATCAGGAAGTAGCTGTTTTATTCTTGTAGAAATTCTTAAATACTGTTCAAGGATTAATTGATCAAGCGATGCAACGGATGTGCCGCCGTTCAAAGAACCAACTTCTCCAGCACTTATAGATGAGTAGCTTGATACGCTTGATAAAGATGAACTTAATGTGGAAGGAGTTGCCGATGAAGAACCTCCGCCTCCGCCTCCGCCACAGGCATAGAGCGTCACTGATAAAATTAAAGCGGTGATAAGTTGAATTTTTTTCATATGATGATGTTTCCTCTTATCAAAATTATAGGTCAAGAATGTCAGAATTGGCAATCATTCGGGTTATCACTCGTTGGAGTGAATTCTTTCAGGCCAACCTCTCCGCCGCCATAGTCGCAGTCAGCTTGCTGTAGTGCCGCTCAATCATTGCTGCAGAGTTGCCCATCTGCTTGCTCAAAGTATGGATATCGACTTCTCCGCGAAGCATCTCAAAAGTTGCATAGGTGTGACGTAAAGAATACAAAGTCCTGTTCTGCCCTGTTGATTTCAACAGTGTGATTAAAAAATGAATGGAAGACGGATGAGAGGCATAGTTAAAATACCTTCGAGCAAAGTACTCAGTTTCTGTACGGTGGGCACAATGCTAAAACTCGCACACCACTTTGTTGCTACGCTAAAACACGTTGAAAATGTAGCGAATAGTGGTATAGAGTCCAACACTTTTAATCCGGATTTAGCGGCTTTTAAAGCTGGAAGAATAATGCTGAGTGAGATAGAAGCAGTATCTTTATCAGGCCATAATTTTGCATTTGAAACAACCTTGTCTGGTGTTAATTATTTAACCCAAATAAAACGTTGGCAAAATTTGGGATACACCGTGAAACTTTGGTTTATCAAGTTAAGCACATCTGATTTAGCGATTGAAAGAGTCAAATCTCGTGTGAAACAAGGCGGACACGACATTCCTCACGCAACGATCTTGCGTCGATTTACATCTGGTCTAAAAAATTTAGAAAAATTCAAGTTAATCGTCGACTTTTGGGTTATTTACGATGGTGACGTAGACATACCAAAATTAATAGATTGGAGCGCCAATGAACACTAAGGACATTCGATTATCTAAAGATCCCGATTTGGCTGGATCCTTCGATGCAATTTTAAGAGCAGGTCAATCAGCTGTAGATCTAGCTATTCAAACCAACACACAAATTGTGACCTTAGTGGACGGAAAAATTGTCTACCGATCAGCAGAACAGCTTAAAAAGGAGCGAGAGCTCAATTCTCACCCAACTGTTTCAATTATTAGGACGATGGAATCATAATCCACAGGTCCGCGGTTTGAAACCGTGAAGCGCGACCAAATTACGGCTATCCACCATTAACGGGGGATGGGCATCTTATTAAACACGATTTATTATTCCATTCCTACCGCATTTTGCCAACACAAGTAACGTGTAATTCTCGAATTAATCATGCTCTTTATGCCTAGTCACCCTAATGGGTCACTTGTGCCATTTTCCCTGGAAACAATGTCTAACTTCGTGACCTAAAGTATGCATATTGGTTGAGACTTTAGTATAGATAGAACAAATATTATTGCCGTCTTCATCTTTATCCCAAAAGCTACATGCTTCCACGGCATATCCAAATCCACCAAATTTTCTTTTGCGACTCTCTGCCTCACAAGTGGCTTGAATATTCTTCACTGGAGTCCAACGAATCTTGGATTCATCCACCATATTTTTTTTAGTGGAGAAGTTTTTTTCTGGGTTTTCGACATAAGCAAATGAAGCTTGGCAAATCAAAAGAATTAAATAAAAAAATATCGTGATTTTTTTGCTTGAATATTTTTTCATAGATAAATTTCCTTTCAAAATTATTTGAAATCAAGTAATTTGCAATGAAAAAAAGAATAATAAAAATAACGATATACGTCAAATAATACAACATTAGAAAGTTCTAAAGTGCCACCTTTGAGAATCAAATTGTACTGATAACTCCCCAAAAATTTAGTTTTTATAGCTTAGCTATATTTAGTTAGATTTGAAATTGCTGTCCACCCACCCCCCTCCAACAGCAGCTATTAAATTGATATGGGCAGTGATTAGCCTATTTTGTAAGCTCATCAAAATCCGCTCATTATTAAGTTGTGTTACTTGATTTGTCACAACAATAGAGTAATTAACTGTTCCAGCCTTGTATTGATTAAGGGCAATGTTGGTAGCTCGCCTTGCACTTATTACAGCCAGGTTTTGTTTGGCAATTTCAGCCTGGAGAAGCTTAGTAGATACCAAGTTATCTTCAACATTTTGAAATGCATTAAGAATCGTTTGCCTATAAATTGCAACACTTTGGTCGTAAGCAGCTAGCGCCTGATCTGTTGCGGCAATTCTCGATCCTCCGTCAAAAAGTGCCAAAGCTGCGCTAGGACCAATCGACCAGACTTTGTTTGGAGCACTTATTAAATTAGGCCAAACCGAGCTTTGATATCCCGATGACGCTGAGATCATGGGGGTCGGGAAAAACGCGGCCTTAGCAATACCAATTTTTGCATTAGCTGCGCTCATCAACCTCTCTGCGTTTGCAATATCGGGTCTTCGCTCTAAAAGCTGAGCAGGTAAACCCGTTGGAACTGAGGGTAAGTTATTTAAGACTTTTCCAACTGAGCTGTCATATGCATTCTTTTGAGGGGAGTACTCAATCTTTTCAGGAGCCAGAGAAAATACAGATGGTGACTCACCTACCAGCACAGCCAGCGCGTGCTCAAGTTGAGAACGGGTTACTCCCACATCAATAGCAAGAGCCTCGGTTGATTGAAGAAGAGTCTGAGCTTCACTTAAATCAAGTTGCGAAACTACACCCATCTTAAATTGGTTCTCAGAAATTTTCAAAGATTTTTTGTAAGCCTCAACCGTATCGTCATACATCTGCTTTTGAACATCCGTAATCCTAAGTTGAAAGTAAGTTTGGGCAAGTGTGGACCGATTCGCTAATAAAGCAGCCTCCAAACTCGCAGCGCTGGCCTGAGCATTGGATTTACTCGCCTCAACTGATCTCCTCACCCCTCCCCAAAAATCAGGCATCCAACTCGCACCCACGCCTACACTTGAAAAATTACTGTTAATAGCTGAGCCCTTACTTTGACCCACATTCAATGCTATGGAAGGAAACAATCCCGCCTGAGCAGAGTCGACTAAAGCAATTGCTTGCCTGTACTGTGCTTCTGCGGCAATAATGTTTTGATTATTTACCCTCACCTTAAGCATTAACTCATTGAGCAATGGGTCGTTATAAATCTCCCACCAATTACCCCTCGAGAAAGTGTCCCTCGGATCAGCTTGCTTCCAATCATGACTGACTTCCCGGTAAGATGGAGGCAACTCTGAACTAGGCCTAACGTAATCTGGACCCATCACGCACCCGCCAACACAAAGCACTGTGATAGAGATGCCAAATTTGACAGATAGCCCCATTATTTTAGGCATGATATTTTTGATCATTTTTTACTCCAAAGACGCAGTCTATCCATATAGAGATAAATAACAGGGGTGGTATACAAAGTTAGTATCTGACTAAGTATCAACCCACCAACAATAGAAATACCTAGGGGTCTTCTAAATTCTGCACCGTCGCCTGCTCCTAAAGCGAGTGGGACCGCTCCTAGGATAGCAGCAACTGTTGTCATCAAAATAGGTCTAAATCTAAGTAAACAAGCTTTTATAACGGCGTCATGAGCGCTTAACCCCTCATCCCTTTGCGCAGTGATTGCATAGTCAATCATCATGATTGCATTTTTCTTAACAATTCCAATCAAGAGTATCACCCCAATCATTGCAATCACATTAAACTCAGAGTTAAAGAGCATCAGCGCAAGTAAAGCGCCAATACCTGCAGAGGGGAGTGTGGACAAGATGGTTAAAGGATGTATCAAACTCTCATACAAAATTCCAAGCACAATGTAGACCGTGATCAATGCCGCCAAAATCAACATTGGCTGGCTCTTTAATGAGTCTTGGAATGCGAGCGCAGTACCTTGGAATCCCCCGCGAACAGTATCCGGCACGTGAAGTCTTTGAAACATATCCGAAATGGCGTCAGATGCATCACCAAGAGATACGCCAGGTGGGAGATTGAATGAAATCGTATTCGCAGCAAACTGTCCTTGGTGATTTACAACAAGTGCAGTATTTTCGATTTTAAAATCAGCAAATGCACTCAAAGGTACTTTTGCATTTGGATTTTTTCCCATATTAAGGGTTGGAGAAGCACTCGCCGCAGAAACCGACTGTGCAGCCCCAACCCCAAAAGTAGAACCACTTGGAGCCGAGGTGCTGAAATACATTTGGTTTAAGATCTCTGGACTTTGCCAATACTGAGGAGCCACCTCCATCACAACGTGATATTGATTAAGCGGATTAAAGATGGTTGAGACCTGCGTTTGTCCAAATGCTGCGCCAAGTGTGCTGTCAATGAG
This sequence comes from uncultured Burkholderiales bacterium, assembly GCA_903910745.1. Taxonomy (GTDB): domain Bacteria; phylum Pseudomonadota; class Gammaproteobacteria; order Burkholderiales; family Burkholderiaceae_C; genus Limnohabitans. Next base: position 467 of record CAIWAO010000046.1, on the reverse strand, counting down.
ATTTGGAGTTAGGCCATACTTTGCAGCAGCAGCTCTGTTGATTTTTAAAGTGGTTTGAAGCCCTTTATCCTGAGCGTCAGTGTTCACATCAATCAACTGGGGTAGGTCCATCATTGCAAAACGAATCTTGGGTCCCCAAGCTCTCAACTCATTTAAGTTATCACTCAGAATGGTAAATTGATACAAGGCGTTGTTACCTCTGCCCCCGATCCTAATGTCTTGCACAGGTTGCAAATACAAAGTAGCTCCGGCAATTGATCCAAGCTTCTTTCGTAGCCCACCTATCGTCTCCTCCATCGAAGCTCGTTCTTTAATTGGTTTGAGTGAAATAAATACATTTCCCGAATTACGTTGTCCGCCACCTGTAAAACTTATGACGTCTTTAACGTTGGGATCTTTCATCACAATTTCAGTGATTTTCGCCATCTTCACTTGCAAAGCTTGAAATGAAATGTTTTGATCAGCCT
>CAIWAO010000045.1 GCA_903910745.1 uncultured Burkholderiales bacterium | reverse complement strand
CCCACAAAATTACTTTTGTTTTGTTTTAAAAAAACTCTAAATTTAATTCCGTAAGCTCCCCAAGTCTTTTCCATAGAATTATTTGCTAGCCAATAATCTAAATCTTTTACTTGGTGGGTGATAAATATTGTTTTTTTCATAAAAGAGACTCTTGTTTGTCGTCAAATTTTTACAAAACCGATCTGATATAAAAACCACAGAATTGGCAAGCACTTTTCTTGTGATGAATGATTTTACAAGCAACTAATATTGATATTTCCAGAGATTCTAATGTGTTTACTGTTGTAGCACCGAGGCCGACGCAGGCATTTGCACTTTTCAACAGTTTGATTGTTAAAAAAATGGTACATCCACCTTCTATTTTTTCTGCACGTTCATTCTCTGCACGTTCAAATAGACAATTTGACTACTCCTTACTGAATACTTAACCAAATGTCTTAATTCCATTCAAAAAGTGTTTGTGCATGATTTAATGACGGCTCTTTAATGATTAGAGATGCCAACTGAGTGTCCTTTGACTCAATCGATTTTAAAATTTGTTTTAACGCAGGCAAGGGAGGGTTTGTTTTGAATAATTGATTCCATCCATTGAATAGATTTTCAAGAAATTCATGTGCTGTTTGTATGTCTTTGAAGTTGATTTCACTGTGTACATGACCCATTGGGGATTTCATAACAAAATTTAGGAGATGCCCGGGTTGCTTCTTACTCAAATAAACAATGAGTAAGGCCTGGGAGGAATCATCTAGGCTCAATTCTTCATAATAAATTTCAAATTTCTTATACAGGCGACCTACCTTGATTAGCTTGGTAAGTTGCGGGATCTTTTTATCAAGATAAGTTACGCTTAGCTCGGAGAGTTTGCCGTCAAAGCCCAAGCCCTCAGCCAAATTGCTGTTTTCTATTGAATACGTCACATGCACGGTGTAAGCTCCATTGAGGTTGAACTCCCAATTGGATTTGAAAAGTTGTCCCTCGCTGAAGTACTTCTCAGTTCTGACCACCTTAAACCCTGAAATAATTCGGTTCCATGTGGTCACCGCAAGTGGACAGTGTCTGTCTTCGTTTCCCCAGTTTGCAGATACAACAACGGGGCGGTTAATTTCTTTCATTGTTTTGTATACCCGTAGTCGTAATGCTTAGGCCAGAAGTCCTTTGAATCCAAGTATTTATCTTCAACATTTACTCCTAGGTCAGTGTTGCAATTATCAATTGCATCATTTGTAATAAACGCACAGACTCCTTAGACTCATCTTTGTTTGAACTGGTGATGATATGTTCGTGCGATTGCGCAATTTACTAGGCAATATACTCAATACCAAATCGATAATCATGCCTTCGATGCCGATGAGTCAGCTGTACGGCTTCACTATCAATCGGTATGGGTAGATGCCTTACCTACTTGCAACGGACGCCAGATGGCAGATTTGTTGCTGATCCGTTTTTGGCATCCACGACTGACCTAGTGTGATGGTGATGCATCTATTACTTCTACGGGGGTGCTTCGTGATCGATAAGCAGCCGCCTTGCCCGGAGCAGATAAGGCCACGATCAATTTCATTCATTTGCACAGTCTATTAGAGATCTAAGAGTAATTTAGATGAACTTTTACCTATTTAACTAATAATCGGAAGTAATCCCGAGTTTCTTTGTCTGTTGAATAGACATAGCAACCCTTCATGCCTCTGGTCATTTATGTTCTGTAAGTGTTCCTAATTATTAAATCGGTAACTCGCTTGCCCGTTACCTCCTTGAACTTGCCCTGAGTGACTTCTTCAATATCGTCAAAGTCGCAATCATGAAGAAATTGTTTCTTGTCTGCGACGTATACGAGCATTGTTTACCTTTATTAAAGCTTATCGTATTTCTTATGAGTCCCACGCGCCTTGTCCGCTGGGTATTTGAGTGCATTTTTTTGTAACTTCAGCGTCACTGCCTCATTCAGATCCACGCCTAATACAGACGCTAAGCGGACTAAATAAAGAGTTACATCAGCTAGCTCTTCGCGAACAGCGGTCGCTGTATCAGGATTAGTTGCCGCCGATTTTGACTGCGCTTCACTCAACCACTGAAAAACCTCAGTTAATTCACCAACTTCACCAGTTAAAGCCATGACTAGATTTTTGGGAGAGTGGTACTGGTCCCAGTCCCGCTCCGCTGAAAAGGCTGCTAAAGCTTCGCTTAAACCCTTAACATCTATCAAACGTAATGCAGGCTCAGAGGGCGAGGTAGGTGAAGTCATCGTTTAAGTAGAAATGGGGAGGGTTGATGAACAGTTTAGGATTTCAATTGACTTATTCTAAATTGTTTGGTATTGCTGCATAGGCATCTAATGAAATTTTCTTTATTGCTTAATTTTATTTTGGACATAAACTGGGGTCGCAAGTTTGGGGCGTAACTACTTGCTTTTTACTAGCCTCATCCCT
>CAIWAO010000044.1 GCA_903910745.1 uncultured Burkholderiales bacterium | reverse complement strand
CACCTCATGTATCGGCGTCCGACGAAGCATTCGTTGCCCTGATGCCACGTCGTGCCGCCCGGGGCCGCTGCTGGCGGTCGCACATGCACAGTTAATTCAAGACTCGCCAGGCAACTATAAGATAGTCTTTGAACTACTCTTAGACTTAGAGGGACAAGTCTATCAAAGCCTCAAGGGTAGCTTTCGAAACAAACCCTGGGATATTGCTCAAATTGTTCAACACAAAGATGAGCTCGTCGAGAGAGGCAATCAACTCAAACAATCTCTATCTCTTTTGCCTAAAATTATCATCTGCGCGTCGCTTATTTTGTTATTACTCGCCTTCTGGCGAATGGGATGGACGGGCTTATGTTTTATGGCCATTTATCTAAGCTTTTGCTTATTAGGCCTTCTGATCACTGCTGATGCATCCGTCCATTTCGGCGAAAACAGCAGCTACTTTCCCTTTAATCCGCTAGGCGATCAGCTACACCGACAGATTGCGGTTATAAGTCTAGCCTACGGTTTACTTGCGCTAATTTTAGTCTCCAAGAGCTTTGCTAATGGCTTACTCAGAATGGCGATGCGACACCCATTTGCAACAACTTGGTTTATCGTTGCGGTTGTTTTTTCTGCATATTCGACACTCAGTCCCGCGATCGGATCTGAGGCACTCCAGCTTGGTACAGCACTATTGGCAGGAATTAACTTGACTGACCAAGGACGCGTTCTTCACCTGACACACAAATACGCGCCTGAGGTTTTTAAAATCAGCAGCATAAAACTTCTCTTGCGAAATTCTAGCGTTGACCCTTCCAACCCTTTGCACAGGGTTGTACTGCATATCGCAAAACCTTTGCTGAACTTTTGTGCCTTCAGCTTACTAACCCTTGGCGCGTGCACTCTGATATTTAATGACCTCGGTGGTGCGCTGATTTCAATGCTGATGATGATCACCGCACTCTTTCTTGCGTTTGGCTCAAAACCAACATGGGTTGTGCTGCTAATTGGCGCGGTATCAGCAACGACACTCAGCTTTACGGATAAATTACAAGTACGAATAGACCTGATGTTAGCTCCAATGAGTGCGTCAATTAGTGACTTCGCACGTTTATTGGCATATAGCGAAGCGTCTAAACCCCTTGGGTTTGGTTTGGGTCAACTACGGTGGTGCAATCAAGAGGGAACCTGTTTACCCATTCAAGTTCTCAGCGACTACATGCCAACCGTTTTAAACGGTATTGCAGGTCCCTACGGTACTTTAATACTATTTATGGGTTTAGCTATATTTTTTATTGTGATTGCCGGAATCAGTTGCTGGCGTTTCATGGCTCAACAGGGCATTGCGCGCTTGGCCAGTGTTGTGACATTTTTCTTTTTGCTAGCCTCAATCATTCAAACCTTGCTAACATTTTTAGGTAATTGGCGTTTAATCCCTCTAACTGGGGTGGGCGCTCCGTTACTCAGCATTGGATTTTCTTCAATCCTTGCTCCCACCCTTGCTATGGGTCTATTCCTCATCTCTACGTCTCCTCTAAAGGAGGGGGCTCGTGACTAATTACACCCGTGAATTTTTAATTCGGATGTCCTGGCTCACGACCTGGCTTATGGTCTTATTGGTGGTCATTGCTGTATGGTTTAACAAATCCTCACACGAGAACGCCAATGACTCAGTTTTTCATCCCGTGCATCGTATAAATCAGCTAAAAGAGATGCAATCGGCTATGGATAATGCCTCCGCAGAGCCAATAAATACCTTCCCAATTGACTGTAAGGACCGAGGATTGTCGATCTTAACGATCCGAACTATGGACGGTTTTGACATTGACGCCGCAACTGCGAGCAGTACTTTAAAAAAAATCAATCAGCACCTTGGCTTCAAACTTCGTTGTAGCGAATGGCTTGAGAACACCGAGTATTTGGCTAATTACAAAAGAAAGAGATCTAAGGATCTACATGCGATTGGTATTGACTCAACCTTGTCTGAGCAAGTTTCTTGGACCCGTCAATTGCCCTGCGTCTTCTTTCACTTAAACAATCGCGACGAGCTCTTAATGGGCAACCCCATCAGATGTGCGCGACGAACAAAGGATATCAATCAACCCCCCATTGCTGCAGCTGGTAGTTTTCTGGACATGATGAATGTGAGCAAAGAATTTATGCTCAACTCTATTCAACCTGAAGTTCAGGGTATGAAGGGCACGGATTATCTGATCACCCTGGACTCTAAGTTGCAAGAGATGATGGATCAATGGGCGGATTGTTTGACCAAGAAATTTTGCGCTAGCAGTCCACAACTTAGTAACTCTCGCCAAGTCAGCGCCGTAATCGTTGACGTACAAACAGGTGACTTACTGGCCGCTTTGTGTTGGTCTGGTGCCTGCAGCAAACCCGAAATGAAGCAGTTAAGCCAATTCGGCGCACTTTTAGTCGAAGCCCCTCCTGCGTCTACAGCCAAACTTTTACATTCTATGGTTTTGGCGCAAAATCCTCAGATTAATCCTTTGATGTTACAGCGTCAATTAAAAACCTCTGGTCAAACAGATGCGTTTGTCACTAAACGCAATGAGTGGTGGGAGAAACAAGCTATTTGTGATGACAGTGTAAAAATTCCCTGCCGGCACCCTTCACTAGTGGACGCCATGGCACTTCAGTTCAAATGGAACCAAAATTGCACCGGCAATCCCATTTTTTGTGGAAGAACCAGTGTGGTTGAAGACAGCAACTCTTTAGTAATGTCTGGCTTAATAGGGCATATCGTCACAAGCTCAACACCTCAAAAATCAATTCCCCTCATGAAATGGTCTGATTACGATAGTATTCGCCAAGGTAAGAGCAAATCAGACGGAAGCGTCACCTACTTAAATACTGCACTTTCAGTACAGTCTGTGATTGGCGGAGGCGATAATAGAACGAGCGCACTGGGCTTGGCTAATATTTCGCTTCAAATCGCCCGTCTAAGCGCTGGTCACGGGGTGCGCACCCCTTTATTGATTCGTCCCCTACACAGCCCTGTCGACACGCCAGCACCCAGCGCCATGACTGCTGCTGCTAGAGTGGTGTTAGGGGGAATGCGCAAAGTCGTAGAGCCTGCTGAGCCGGGCTGGAAGGATCCAGGGACTGTTGCAATTACGTTAGAGCGTATTTTTGGTAAGGCCTGTACTAGTGAGTGCGGGATTTGGGCCAAAACAGGTACGGTCAGTTCGCAAGACCCAAACTTTGCAGGTACGACTCTATTTTCAAGTGTGATCGATCTTAATCAAATCCACAACTGGCGCTACAACATAGAGAATAAACGTGAGGGGCGTAAGCTAGCCTTAGGTGTCATTGTTGCTCCTATTAAGGGCGTCAAACCCACTCACTTAGCGAGTGAGTTGGGAATACAATTTGCTTATCAATTTAGTGAGTTGGAAGAACATCCATGATGCCATCTTCACAGCAGTTTCCCATCCATCCGGATTGCCCTGCCGTTATACAAATGCTAGCGTTCTCCTTAGAAATAAGAGCTTATTTATCAAAAAATATGAGTGTAGATGTCATAATTCCTGAGAGTATTTTCTCAACCATACCAAGTGAAATATTTGAAGAATTGGTATTTGATAATCTATCGCAACTCACACCTGTATTAGACAAGGCACTTAATATTAAGGTAAAACCGTCTGATTATTTTCAAATCAACTTGCACGCGAATAAAGATCCACTATGAGCATTTTTAACTTACTCAAAGGCGCAAAGTCAGGCACTTCAAAAGTCGAAGTTCTAAAAACAAGTCACACAGATGCCTTTGCCGACTCCATTCAACTTGAGCTTAAAAGCGTTGCGACTGAGGCTGTTAAAGTTGCTCTAGAAGAGCGTGAGAGGAAATTCATGCGCTCGAT
>CAIWAO010000043.1 GCA_903910745.1 uncultured Burkholderiales bacterium | reverse complement strand
TATGATTTAATTTTGCTAGATCTTCAAATGCCCATTATGTCGGGATTTCAAGTTATGCAGAGTTTGTCTGAGATCGAAACAAGCGGGTACCTTCCTGTCCTCGTAATAACCGCCCAACCAGATGAAAAATTACGCGCTTTAAAAGCAGGTGCCAGAGACTTTGTCAGTAAGCCTTTTGATTTAGCAGAAGTTTTAGCGCGCGTTAAAAATTTATTGGAAGTTCGGCTCCTAAATTTAGAAACACAAAGACTCTACGAGCAAGTTCTTCTTGAGCAACAAGTCTCAGAGCGACTTTTACATAACGTACTTCCGCACACCATAGTTGAGCGTTTGAAAAGACGTCCTCAAGTCATGATCAATGACTTTACACAAGTGGTAGTAGATAGTTTTTCGCAGGTGTCGGTACTCTTTGCGGACATTGTAAATTTCACAAAATTTTCCGAAGGCGTCAGTCCAGAAGTTTTGATCAATGTACTCAACGACATATTTACACGCTTTGACGCAATTGCTGATGCAAGGGGACTTGAGAAAATAAAGACAATTGGGGACAGTTACATGGCCGTGGCAGGTCTCCCGCTCCCCTCCCATAACCACGCAGAACGGGCTGCCAACATGGCGATCGACATGCAAGAGGCCATGAAACGGTTCAATGAGAACAGCCACTACAAACTCGATATCCGCATTGGCATCAGCACTGGCGCTGCAGTAGCGGGAGTGATTGGAAAGAGAAAATTTCTTTATGACGTTTGGGGTGATGTAGTCAACACAGCAAGCCGAATGGAGTCGCAGGGCATACCCGGAAGAATTCAAATCACGGACACGACAAGGTTGAAACTAGGCGATCAATTTTCCCTAGAAAAACGAGGCCCCATTGAAATTAGAGGCAAAGGTCCAATGAATACTTGGTTTTTAAATGGTAGAGATTCATAGTGAGCCTGGAGATGAAATAGGAAAGTTAAAAGTTATGAGATGATTTGGATACCTGAAGTTGAACGGATATATCAATATGTATTTGCAGTATTTGACTCGCGGGTGAGGAAAACATTGCAGATTTTAGGAAATTCCTCCGAATTTCTTTAGCTCCTCTTAGCAAAGTACCGCGTACTCGATTGAGCTGCCATTCACAAAGGAGTTGTTCGCCCAAGTGTGCCCCATATTTTGTTGTGCAACTGGCTAAGATGTCAGCTTCATTGAGCAGCACTGTTGCCCAGAAAACACTCCATGCAAATGGTGTGGTTGCAACTAATTTATGATTGTCTCTCACGTACCTTGGATCAGATTTTTGAATGATGTAGGTGACATATTCTTGGCTTCGGGTATCTATAGGGTGCACGCTCCAAATATTTTTCAATTCATTAAGGGTCTGGATTTCTATTTCCATCGCCTTTGAGTTTTGACCTCCTGGATGCATGTAATCATGAGATACAACAACCAATAGTAGCAAAGCGACCCAGTATTCATCTAGCGCACTGGTGCGCTCTTTTTCAATCAGCAACAAAACGCAAATTCCAGTCAGAGCGTCACAAAAATGAAGTCGATTATGATACTTGGGTTCGGGATATTTCAGTGCATGCAACTCAAGGCTTACAGCAACCATGCGAGCACATTTTATTAAATTACAAATTCTCTGACTGCCTAGGCTTGGAGTAAGTACCAAACTTATGCAGACCTCTAAAACTTGAGATACTCCGATCCATTTTGTGGTGTGTTTTCCTCCCGTTTGTTCGCTCCATGAATCTCTCAAAAATCCAAGAGATGTATTTAATACATTACTCCAATCACCCGGTTTGGAGGTACAAAGATACCTTGTCCGATCAATCGACAGGGGCATTTAGGTTTCTCTCGCTTAGGATGAGATCGTTGCTCATATTTTGCTGAAGAAGCAAGGCCTCAAACACGGGAACTAGCAGGGAGGATGTACCTGCTAGCAAGGCGTTGGCTTCAACGCTTGAAATCTCTATGCAAATGACTTCAGTGATGGCTTTTAGGGTTGCACCTCTTACACCGCCCTTTATAAACGCTTGCTCACCAAATGATTGCCCTACAGTGACTTTCGATATGAATGCCGCACTTTCATCTAGTACCTCGAGTTCGCCACTTTTTACGAAATACAATTTTTCCGCAGCATCACCTATTTCGAATACAATTTCCCCAGGACTAAATTTAACCTCACTAAAATCAGCCATAGAGCGCCTCCTCTACTGATTAATCTTTTCAAGAGATCTGCATGCAATATTGCCTATGATCTTTTGCATTATTTTGGGCAACTTGGGGAGTATGTGTGAGATTTTGCTGATCGGTATTACACGGGCTTGCACACAGGTGACTGCGATAACGGTTGTTGGGGAATTAAGGCCGGATATGCCTTCAGCCAAACCGATGACGGATCCTGGGCCTAAACGTGTTATCAATTCACCCGCAATACTTAAAACTGTTCCTGACACAATGAAGTAAGCTGACGTTATTTCTGATCCCCTTTGCAGCATCTTGCTCTTGGCATCAAATGTTGCTGAATTTAGGTCTCTGCATCCCCATAGACTGAAATAAAGTCTCTCATTGCTATTCAAATTTTCGGACTCATAAATCTCCAAACTCTTATTCGAACCGGGGACCAATACGCCGAGACTTTGAAGGTGTTTACTGTTGATCTCGAATCGTGCATTGAGTTTTTCCATTTTCTAATTATGCAGTGCAATCGGAAATTGTTTAGGAAAGACGTTCCAATACTTGATGTGATTTGACAAATCTCACGCTTAACCCAAAATACAT
>CAIWAO010000042.1 GCA_903910745.1 uncultured Burkholderiales bacterium | reverse complement strand
GTTAGGTTTGATTTGTCAACTAGACTAAATAGATGCTGCGCCCACCATCCACAGGAATAGTGGCCCCAGTGGTAAAAGTTGCGTCAAATAAAAGAAAACAAACTGCGGACGCTAACTCATCGAATTTCCCGACTCTAAAGAGTGGAGTGGCATTGAGTATTTGATCCTTTCTTTCTTGAGTATATGGAGGATTTGTTGGCCATTCAAGGGGGCCAGGAGAAACAGAATTAACCCTTACTTCAGGTGCCAGTTCTATTGCAAGAGATCTGACCGCGGTATCGAGTGCGCCCTTGGAAATTTGATATGTAAGATTACCTTTTTTGGGACGATTGATACGAATATCCAAAACTGCAACAACTGAGCCGTTGTTATTTATTAAATTATTCTTAAGTAATTGAATTAGCCTAAGGTGAGAGGTTAGGTGGGTTTGTATGTCTGTGTGTAAGCGTTCATCAAAATTTTCTAAAGTAGATTTTATGTATTCTGATGCATTTGCCACTATACCAACTGTATTTTTCGTCTCAGTTGGGAGAATTTGTTCTTTCAAAGATAGATCAGAAGACCAGTAAGAAGCACTATTTGGTCTTATTGCATTTAATTCACCAGTTAATAACTTAGCCGCTTCTTCGGATGAATCTCTGCAGTGAATCAATACATCGAAACCACGCTTATGAATAGCTCTTGAAATTGCTGCACCACCTCGTTTAGAGCCTCCAGTTATCAAGATGTTTTTATTCATAGAAAGTTACTTGGATTTTCAGATTTTTTTGGAAAAATTTTCGTAATGTATAGTTGTATCTATATTACTTATAAAAAAATTATAGTCTTCTTGGCCTGCGTTTGCACTAAAAAGGGCATTCATGTACTGCCTGAATTTAAAAAGTTTCTGAATTCTTGAATTCCCATTTTTTGAAAGCGATGTAAATTCTGTGGTTGTTAATACTTTGTAGCTTGAGTCTATGTCCCGTCTTGAAGAACAAATACTTCCAGTTCTGATCCTAGCAAAGTAACCAGCAAGATGAGATACTTTTATTTGCCCACCTAATTTATCAATGGTTTCGCAGGTGTGAATCACGTCCTCTGCAAAGAAGTCATGCCAGTAAGGAAAATAAGCCCTATTTGCTAGACATGCAATGAACCTAATTTGACTGCAAATTGATCTATGGTTAAACTCTCTGAACGCTGTCCAACCACTCGTGCAATTTTTTCTGAATCATCTATGCAAGTTGTTGGAAACAATATTGCATTTGTACTTTGTAGTGCTCGCAAAGATTCTTCAACATAATTGCGTGTGAATTGATCGTCATCGTGTAGATAAGCGACGGCATTATCGCTAACATGATTCAAACCTCGGTTGCGTGCCATGGCAGGACCACTTGCGATTAAATTTGAAGGTACAACCTTAATTCTTCCATCTATGGATAGTAAATCTGAATAATCAAGTGCGTCATCGGGACAAATAATCAACTCCCAGTGGGGAGAACTCTGGCTTAATACAGATTGAATAGCTGAGTTAAGCCTATCACGTGAATTAAAAGTTGGAGTAATTATGGTCAACATCTTTTAATTAGTATAAAAAAGGGTTGGTTATTAAATTTATGATTATCACTATCTAGGTAATATTAATTTTATTTATTGGAATTTGTGAGTTTTCATAGATTTCAGCGCTGCTTTCGCACTCATTGAGTGCCCAGAAAGCTCATGCTTCAAATCAGCCCTACAAGCGCTGAACAGGGCTTCCAGCACTCAAAGTATCAAAGTATTTGAGAAACGCAAACGACGTGCTGTAGGGCGTTTTATGCGTGGGTTTTTAAAGGAAGATGTAAGCTGCGTTACAAATCCAGCTTGGTTTTAGCGCTCAGTTG
>CAIWAO010000041.1 GCA_903910745.1 uncultured Burkholderiales bacterium | reverse complement strand
ATACGAAAACTGCCCAATCTGGCTTTATCGGTTGGTTTAGAGGACTTTTTACTAAGAAAGATGGCCCTCCTAACTTGATGTCTTTTGAAATCGACGAACTGACAAAGAAGTTCAAAATTAATGAGGAGGCCAAACGATTAGGCAAGATGGGATTACCAGCGTTCCATGCAAAAGAACTTACAAGCATTGAAACGGATTTAGTTCGGCATTTGAATGTCCAGCGTGAACAGATCTTGATCAGTGCACAAAATGAACTTGCTCAGGTTGACCGAGAGTTTACAGACAAGGAGCATGAGTACCAAAGGTACCTCACTGAGAGTCTGAGTGTAGAGTTTGAGCGCAAAGCTAGACAGATCATGGACACACAGGGAGCTTGGCTAAAAAAACTGGCATCTAATGCAATAGCCAATATCAAAGAACTTGAGGTATTTAGGGAGGAGAACGATTTAAAGCGGCAAGCTAACTATCCAGATAAATCACAAGTTTTTTTTCGCTATACGCTTTTACTTATTTTGATAGTCATTGAAGGAATGTTAAACGCAAGTTTCTTCTCAGAAGGGGTTAGCACTGGATTAATTGGAGGTTTTGTGTTTGCAGCATCTTTGGCATTAATCAATATTGCGGGATGTTTTTTTCTTGGTAAAGTGGGTCTGCTTTGGATCAATCATAAAAAGTTCTATGGAAAAACTATAGGATTCGCAAGTTTAGTTGTATCAATAATTTTTTTAAGTACCATGGCGTTTTCAATAGCTCACATTCGTGAGGCAATGGCACTCGGTATTGATAATCCGACGCAAGTTGCATGGAATATGATGCAATCTGGCTTGATGACCTTTAAAGATATAACTTCTTGGTTTTTAATACTCTTGACTCTTGGTTTCGGTACAGCTGCAATGGTAGACGGTGTCTATATTGATGATATTTATCCTGGTTATGGCAGCATCTTTAGGCGAACTGAGTCAGCTAAGGACGAGTTTGAGTCTGAATATGAGGACATTCGTTTTGAGCTTGAAGAGTTAAAGCAAGAAAAGCTAGATTTTATTGATAAACAAGTAAATACTTGTAATGAGCTTTTGTTCTCAATCCAAAAATTGATTGAGTTGAAAACATCTATAGTTAAGAAGTATCAGGATAAATTAAATGACTCTGAAGTTGTTCTCTATGCAACGATAAGGAAGTTTAGGTTTGAAAATGAAATTATTAGAGAAGATGGACTCATTCCCGCTTACTTCAATACCATGCCATCTTTGAACCCTATAACGCTTCCTAAGATTGAACAAACTCGTGAAGCATCTCTTATTTCAAAGCTCACTCAGTCGATAAATAACTTTGAAAAATCAATTTCAACTCAAAGAGAAGAGGTTTATCAAATTTTCGAAAAGTTTGTTTCTCAATTAAATCATCTTAGATACTATTAATAACCTTATGAGAAGGAAAAGTAGAATAGCTCAACAAAGAGCGCGAAATTACGCCTTAATGGGTATCCTTTTCATTGTGGCAATAGTTATAGTGATTGGAGGTGTCTTTTGGTGGATGGGACAACGTCCACAGCCATTGAATCCAATCACTTTATGCCCTGCACAGGGGCCCTTAGGACACCAAGTCTTGCTCGTAGATCGCACGGACCCCTTTAATCAGGCGCAAAAGGCGGCATTTGATAATTTGACCAAGGATATGGTTGCGAAATTGCCAGTCGGGTACCTATTTTCTGTATTTGTCTTAGGTGATGATTTTAAAACCGAGACTAAACCACTGATTGAGTTATGTAATCCAGGTTATGGTCAAGATAAAAGTGAGCTAACTCAAAATACAAAAGCACTCATGAATCAATATAAGAGTGGTTTCATTCAGCCCATGGAGAAAGTCACAACAGAACTTTTAACTTCGAATGCGGCAAAAGAATCACCGATTATCGAGATGATTCAATTAGTCTATTTGAATTCAATTCAGGCAAATAAAACTCAGGGGCCTGTAACTCTTTATATACTTTCTGATCTTATGCAATTTAGCACTGCTTTTGATATGTATAAATCAAGCCCAAACTTTGAAAAATATCAATCAACCTATTTGGCAAAAAAACTTTGGGTGGATTTAGGTGTTGTTGACGTTCATGTCATACTACTGAACAACAACATCAAGAACGAAAGTCCAGCATTTTTAAATTTCTGGAATAGTTACTTTAAACATGCGAACGTCAAAACTTTGGAAATTACTAACTTGCCCGGATAATAAAATTGAGTTTGAAATTTTTTCTCTGATTTTATATACGTTGTAATGTGGCTTTAAATTTTTCATAAAATACGTATACTATTGTCAATGTGACTAATGAAGATACTAGATAAATTATCTTATTTCCATCAAAATAATCTTCCCTATTAATTAATAACCAAATAGCTAGTATTGATAAGATCGCTCCCATGATGAGCTTTGCGCGGGTCGAACTCCAACTGGATTTAAACTTATCACTTAGCCAAACACCATTTAGTCCTGCAATCCAACCTACGCAAGCACCGGCAACCACATCTCCAGGCCAGTGAGCACCGACCGCAATTCTGGAAAGGCCAATCAAGCAACTTAGTAGAATGGTTGAGAAAATTAGGATCCGCTTTGCGAATACTAGATTTAGTCTAGATCCTAATACAACAATTGCGCATAAAAATGTAAACGCAGTAATGGTGTGTCCAGATGGAAAGCTGAAATTGTGCAGTATCGGACCAATTTGATTTATTTCACTTAAATCAATAACCGATACTGGTCTTGGGGAGCTGACCGCATGTTTTAAAACGTATGTAATAACAGCGCCTAGTGGGACGGACCAGAGTAAGGATGCGATAACCTGTGGCCAAAATACTAATAATGGACTTATCAAACAAAGCAAAATGACTGTATCTCCCAATAAAGTAATGTTAGACCAAATCCAGTTAGGAACAATACTTAAAGCATGATTTATCTCTAAGAAAACTGGATAGGGAGCCGTTTGAGGCTGCTGGCTGTAACAGAAAATTAAAACAGCAACTGCAAAAAATGTTATTGATCTCCAAACATTGTTTGGAGATGTACTAATGATGTTCATGAATGCCAATTTTCACAAATTAAAAAATTAAAGTGTGAGATTTGTCCAAATGAGTCATTAACCGATAATTGGTCAATAGGGCGACATTGTTCAAATTGCTCTTTTTCTAATTTTTTATCTGGTTTAGGAAAACTCATTTTAGACCAATCAATTAATATAACTGAATCTCCATCGACTAGGTCTCCAAACCACAACTTAAATTGATCGTGATGAGAATTGACTACTTTGACTGGCATGGGTCTGGAGTACCAAGCTATTCGACTTGCTAGTGACCAGTTCATTACTGCTAGGTTATCTATTTTTTGTTTCTTAGCGAGTTGAACCGCATGCTTAGAAGCTAAATCCCATCCATACAAATCAGCTATAGGATTTGAAATTGTTTTATTCTCAACTTCACTCATCTGGCTTAGCGCATCTTCCCCCGACTCTCTTGCGATTCCGCCAATCGCCAAAATAACTGCGATTAGTGCGCAGATCATTATTTGCCATTTTGTTGCCAACCCTAAAAATTTAACTATCCACTGTTTATTTGTTTTATGGTTAGGCAGATTGGATTGAATAGCGTTTTTAGCTTCACAAAAGGACCAAGCACCAAATGGAGTTAGGGCAATCCATACAGGGGCAGACCAATGAGGTAATGCGCCTGAATGTCCTGCGCTCATCAAAAGTAATAGAAATAATGGAACACCAAAAATCATCAAAATCTTAGGCGCTGAGTATGTAATATCGAAACTTTTATTTATAAATAAATGTTTGATAATTTGCACAATGCCGAGTGCAGTCAGCGTAATGACTGCAATACCGTAAGTGAGAATTTGGACAATAACGTAGGCAACTGCATGTTTCAGCTCCCAAGATCCTTGCCCCTGCGCATGATTTAACTGGTATTTGATTGAAATCCATCCGTTATAGTAGTTCCAAATAAAAACCGGGCTGACTAAAGCTAGAGCAATGAAAATGGTTAACCAAAAGCCTCGATTAAAAAGTAATCGTGTACCTAGAAAAAGGAATAGACAAAATATTGCACTAACCCCCATCACAAAGGATGTATATTTGCCTAGTCCACTTAGTCCTAATGCAATACCTAAGAACATCCAAATTACTAATTTATTATTCCCCTGAATAATACTAGTCACTAAATAAATGACCAAACAAGTCAGGGGCATCAGCAATGTGTCTGGAACTAAGGCCATGCCTATCAAGTGATACATGGGGGACAAAAGAAACAGTAAAACACTTAACTCTGCGATTTCTTTTCGCTCGGGAAAGAGTAATTGGGCTAATTTAAAAATACCCCAACAAGTTAATAGCCAACAACTTATGGGCAATATACGCATCAACCAATCTTGACCATTGCCAAGCAATAAAAAGGGATACTGAAGCCAACCAACCAGCGGCGGATGATCGTAATAACTTAGATCTAAATGGTAAGCATAAAGGCTGTAATGAGCTTCGTCGGGGGATAGTCCAAGAGTCATTGCCAGAAATATGTGGCAAATTAAAGAAAATGTAATTGTGTACTTGAATGGCAATCGAAAAAAAGAATCTAAGAGGGAATTAAAAACCGAAACAAAATTTTTTGCTGATGAATGTTTATTCGACATATGGGGACTATTTTTTTTGAAACGTCATCTTTTCTTACCTTGCCAAACAAAAAGAGAAGTTGCTCCATAATTCCAACCAAAACCAACTAATATGCCCGCAAAAACTGAAACAAACCAATGTCCAAAGTCTTGATATATATAGCTTGCAATACCAACGTTCGCAATTGAACCGATACCGCAAAGTAACATAAATTTCAGCAAGCCGGAGTAAAACCGGATACCTACCAATTTTTGATCTCTGTATTTAAGTAAATTATTTAAGAAAAAATTAAATATCATTGCTATGACTACAGCAATTGATTGGGATTGGGGAAACGGTAACTCTAAAGCAGTTAAGCAAAACCGCACTACCATGAGGTGAACTGCAACACCTAAGGTGCCTACCATTCCAAATGATACGAGGGAAACAGGTAATATATTTCCAATCTTTTTGTCTATCAATAAAAGTAAATAGTCCCAAGCTGTTCGTAGGTCTAGTTTGCTTTCGCCTTTATGACGAGACTTAAAATTAAAGGCTATTTCTTTGACTCTTAAACTAGATTTTGAAGAAATAACGATGTCTAACAATAATTTGAAACCTAGGCTTGAGAGTTTACGCACATTTGCTTCAAACGCATCCCTCCTGATCATAAAGAAACCACTCATGGGGTCAGAGAGGGTTATATTGAACACATATTTGCTTAGTGCAGTAGCAAACTGACTTGTTTTTAATCTATTTTCCTCCCAGTCACCAACACTACCACCAGGCATGTATCTGGTCCCAACCGCTAAGTCAAAATTTTCGTTCTTCAGGGCATTCAACATGGTAGGAAGGAGCTGTTCATCATGCTGCAGATCAGCGTCCATGACAGCTAAATATGTTGCACTCGTGGATAACATACCCTCTATACAGGCACTTGATAGGCCCCTTCTTCCAATTCGGCTAATGCATCTTATATTTGGGAAATCCCTTGCGTAGTCACGCACCCAAGCTGCGGTCCCATCTGGTGAATCGTCATCCACGAATATGACTTCCCAACTACAACCTTCTAGACTCTTTTCAATGCTTTTGACTAAAAGGTGAAGGTTGTCCTTTTCGTTATAAGTAGGAATTACTACGGCAAGATCGATGCTTGGGGACAAAACAATTCCTTAGAAAATTGGACCAACTTTTTACGCTGATAATCTGTGTCTCCGCGGGGTAAAGACACTGAATTATAATAAGTATTTATGTAACCAGAAAGAATTAATACATAATTTTTAACTCAAAAATACAGAATTTAAAATTACTATAAATTGACGGCCTTTTTTAGTTAGATGTCTTTAAATGGTCATTAGAAAAAAACATACACTTTATTGTTCAATGCTCCCAGTGGCTAGACAATGATATTTTGATTGAAACTGGTCCGATACAAATTAAATATGATTAATGGAAAAACTGAGCTTATCGCACATATAGGATATCCGACTTACACATTTAAGTCCCCTATGATATACAACCCCTATTTTGAGAAGAAGGGAATTAATGCAGTGGTTATTCCTATGGGGTGTCGATCTGCAGATTTTTCAGTTTTTCTGAGGTCCGTATTCCAGTTAACAAATATTAGAGGTGCATTAATTACGATGCCTCATAAAGTAGCAACTGTTGATTTGGTGGATGAGATAACGCCAACGGTTAAAGTCGCTGGCGCTTGCAATGCTGTTAAAAGAGATCAGAATGGAAGACTTCTAGGGGATATGTTTGATGGATTAGGATTCGTAAGAGGACTGCAGCGCAAAGGATTTGACACTTTGGGAAAGCGAGTTTTAGTGGTGGGGTCTGGAGGTGTCGGCTCAGCAATTGCGGCTTCACTTTCCTCAGAGAAAATATCAACTATCGGATTATTTGATGCAAATACTCAATCCGCCGAGAGCTTGGGTAGACGAATAAATGAAAACTTCTCCGGTGTTAATGTAGTCTTGGGCAGTAACGACCCAGAGGGGTATGATTTGGTCGTCAATGCAACCCCCCTAGGTATGAAAGAGGGAGATCCAATGCCATTGGATGTGAATAAAATTGCTCCTGAAACTTTTGTCGGCGAAGTCGTATTAAAGGCTGAGATGACTGCCTTCTTATTAGCTGCTAAGAAGCGGGGTTGCAGGGTTCAAATTGGTTCAGACATGCTTTTTGAGCAAATCCCTGTTTATCTAGAGTATTTTGGATTCGAACCCACAACAGCAGAGGAGCTAAGAGCTACTGCGAAACTAGATTATTAAGTAGCGTCTGATTAAGTTTTCAGGCGTAAGTTGTTTGGTCGTTGCATTTCTTAAAAATTACACCCTTGGCAGGAACTAAAAGGGCTTGTTCGAATTGGTAAAAAATAACTATGAAAATCAATGATGATTTCAATCAAAGAGTCGTAATAAACCATCATGACTTGCCCTGGGTTCCAAGCCCTGAATTGGGTGTGGACAGGCGAATGCTTGAGCGCCAGGGTAATGAGATAGCTAAAGCTACTTCTATTGTTCGTTATCAAGCTGGATCTAAATTTCAAGCGCATCAACATGAGCTAGGAGAGGAGATATTTGTTTTAGATGGGACTTTTAGTGATGAGACCGGCAACTATAGGGCAGGTACATACATCATGAATCCCCCAGGATCCTCTCACGCGCCGTACAGTGAGTCTGGCTGTACCCTATTTGTAAAGCTAAGACATCTTGGTTCTGAACAAGTAATCCGCGAAGTCATTGATACGAAAGCCGCCCCATGGTACCAAGGCATGGTGCCTGGTCTAAAAGTGATGCCTTTGATGCAGCAGGGGAGCGGATCGACTTTGGTTAAATGGGCCCCACAAACGTTTTTTAATCCTCATAGGCACTATGGAGGTGAAGAAATCTTTGTCGTTGATGGTGTATTTGAAGATGAGCACGGACGCTATTCCGCTGGAACGTGGATCAGAAGTCCTCACATGAGCATGCATAAGCCGTTTAGTAACGAAGGCTGTACTATCTTTGTTAAGACTGGTCATCTCCTGAGCTAGGTATTCACAATCCTCGGCTACTTACTTGAATTCTCTGCTTTAGTCTACGAGAATGCCATCGTTGGCAATGGAGTGAAGGGCCTTGAAATTTACTATTTTCAGTAACCTTAAATTGAGATTAATAAGATTTCCCTTAATGAATTTTGCCAGTGTACGACTGACTGTTTCATGTTTAATCCCTAGATAACTCGCGATATCATAGCGACTCATTTTCAAATTTATATTTGTTCCAGAAAATCCCCGTGCCTCATGACTTAAACTTAGATTAAGCAAGAAAGTGGCTACTCTTTCCTCTGAGTTCATGCTTCCCAAGAAGAGCATCACTGAATTTTCTCTTTTGATCTCAACCCTAAAAAGATGACGGATGTGTGAGTGTAAATCGTTCGTTGCATTGGCTAATTCCTCAACTTTAACAAACGGAATAACGCATACGACGGAGTCCTCAAGCGCTGATATTTTGCAGTTAGCGCCGTTGCTTTGTTCTACACCTAGCCCTAAACTTTCCCCAGACATGTGAAATCCTACGACCTGATCTCGCCCATCGTGTTGGGAAATTACTGTTTTAAAACATCCTGCTCTCACAATATACATAGATTTATCGCTGAAGTTATTCCGATATAGATCATTTCCCTTCTTTATTCTTACTCTTTGAGTAACCAAGCTATCCATCCGCAGTGTCTCATATTCGTTTAGACCCGTTGGCATACATTGAGAATATTGAAGACATTTGCTACACGCTATGTTTAACTCAGTGGGGATGTTTAATCTCATGTCCATATATAGCCTTGTTGTTGCGCATAAAAAATTATTAAATATAAAAATATATTAAATTTAATTCACCAGTCAAACAGTGATATTTATCATTTCTTAAGTTAGTGAGTCTATATACATAAATTCAGTGGATTGGTTCGGTGGAGTACATTAGTCAGGTATTCTTATTTATGTTGATATGCTTAATAAATTTGATGATATTTGTATTGTTCTCATTGCCTATATATTTTTTCATTAAGACAAAATTTCCAGCCTAACATGCTTTGTCTACTCTAACTTCTTAGTTAATCAGCATGGACCCAAATGCACACTATATTAAAACTTTAGTGCGGTATCAGACAGATGACTTGCTTTTGTTAATCGATCAAATCATCTTGAATAAGAAAATTTAACCAAATATTTTTAAATCACCTTTTTTGTGACAAATATCAACTCAAAGTCAATGCATAGGCATACATTTGATTTTCTTCAAACTTATCTAGGAATTGCTATGAAAACAGATGCTCAACTACAGTTGGACGTAATTGCTGAACTTAAATATGAGGCATCAGTCAACGAGGCTAATATCGGAGTATCTGTAAAAGATGGAATCGTCTCATTAAGTGGTAATGTAGATAATTATTTTGAGAAATTTCACGCCGAAAAGGCTACGCAACGTGTATCAGGAGTGCGTGGTGTTGCTATGGAAATTGAAGTTAAATTGCCAGGTAATGCGATAAAGTCAGATAGTGATATTGCGCATACTATTGACAACATTATTAGTTGGTCTTCGTTAATTTCAAAAGAAACTATTCAAGTTAAAGTTGAAAAGGGTTGGGTTACTTTAACTGGTCAAGTTAAATGGCATCATCAACGAGCAATGCTAAATTCATCTATTATTCATTTAATGGGAGTCGTAGGTGTCAGTGACCAAATTACGATTAAAAAAGATGTTTCAAAATCTGTAGTTAAGTCAGATATATTAGATGCTTTAAATAGAAGAGCATTGACTGACGCTTCAGAGGTTGATGTTGCAATTAATGGTGGTGAAGTGACTTTGAGTGGGAAAGTTCATTCATGGAACGAGAGAGCAATAGTAAAGCATGCGGTTTGGGCAAATAAAGATGTTTCTAGAGTTGTAGATAAATTAGAAATGTATGACTTGTAAAAATATATTTAATTTCTTAGATCATTAAATGAAAAGGTAAATTAAATGAAATCTTTAACCGCGGCTCACTACATTTATAAAACCCACAAAGAGGTTGATCAGGCAATAAAGCTTCTTAGTCATAATGGATTTGATATAAAGAAAATATCTATCGTTGGCAAAGGATTTCATAGTGAGGAACACCCAGTCGGTTTTTATACTACGAATGATAAGATTAAATTATGGGGAAGTACAGGTGCGTTTTGGGGCGGGCTGTGGGGTATGCTTTTTTTGCCAGCGGTTTTCTTAATCCCTGGATTCGGTTTGGTTGCAATGGCGGGCCCCTTTGTCTCAGTATTGATCTCTGCGCTTGAAGGAGCTCTTGTAGTTGGGGGTATATCTGCTTTAGGAGCCGCGCTCAGCGATCTAGGTGTTTCAGCCGATTTGATCGTTAAATATGAATTAGCTATTAAATCAGATGAATTTTTAATGCTAATACATGGTGATCAGGTCGAGCTATCGACTGCCGCTTCAATCTTGGCTAAGGTATAGATTTACTTATCAAAGAGTGGCTGTATGAAAATATTTCATTCAGCCAGCTCCTAATTTGCATCAGGGTTTCTAGTTCACTGTGTCTTTAGGTCACGGGTGCAGGATTGAAAAGAACTAGGGAATTGTGTATTTTCCAATGCTCTGCGTAGGTCTTTTTCCTGCCGCTGGCAACATCCAGCATCATATGAAATAATTCCCAACCTACATCCTCGATACTGGCTGTTCCATCTGTAATCTTTCCAGCATTTATATCCATTAAATCATGCCACCGCCTTGCAAGGTCTGTTCGAGTGGCTACCTTGATAACAGGTACAGCGGCTAAACCATAAGGAGTTCCTCTTCCTGTGGTGAACACGTGCAAGTTCATACCCGCAGCTAGTTGCAAAGTCCCACATATAAAATCACTTGCCGGGGTTGCTGCAAACGTAAGACCTTTTTGTTTTAATTTATCCCCGGGCGAGAGTACCCCAGTTATTGAAGAGGTTCCAGATTTTATGATCGACCCCATGGCCTTTTCAACTATGTTAGATAACCCTCCTTTTTTGTTTCCTGGAGTTGTATTTGCACTTCGATCCACCTTTGCCTTTTCGAGGTAGTTGTCATACCACTGCATTTCATTAATCATTTTCTGTGCTACATCGGGAGAGCTTGCTCTGGACGTGAGTTGATCTATACCGTCTCTTACCTCCGTCACCTCAGAGAACATCACAGAGGCCCCGACGCGAACCAATAGGTCAGTACAAAATCCGACAGCCGGGTTTGCCGTAATTCCAGAGAAGGCATCACTCCCTCCGCATTGCACACCAACGACTAACTCACTTGCGGGCACAGTAACTCTTTTTCTTTTATTGAGCTTTTCAAGATGATTTTTAGCTGATTCAATTATTGAATTAATCATCGACATGAAGCCAATATGCTCATCATCTTGAAGGCATACTACGTTTAATTCTTCAGTATGGCTATCTGATTTGTTTATAAAAATACTACCTGGTGGCATAAGTCTTTGCGGCTGAAGTTTTTCGCAACCAAGACTCACCACCATTACCTCTCCTCCAAAGTTTGGATTCAAACTTATGTTGCGTAGTGTTCTGATCGGTATATCTGCCCCTTGGGCATCTATCGCTACACCACAACCATAGGTGTGTTCGATTCCAACTACGTCATCCACATTGGGATAATTGGACAGAAGTTCTGACTTGATTTTTTTAACCGCATGCTCTACAACCCCAGATACACATTGAACCGTAGTTGTTATTGCCAAAATATTGCGGGTTCCAACCGATCCGTCAGCATTTTTATAGCCCTCAAATGTAAAGCCCTCCAAAGGAGGCTGTTCTTTTGCTTTAACGGTTGAAATGGGTAAATTGTTTAAAGATCTAGCATCCGGCATTTTCAACAACGATTCACTGACCCAACTTCCTGCTGTAATGTTTTTAATCGCATAACCAATCGGTATTCCGTATCTAATTACAGCGGAGTTTTCTTGGATATCTATAAGTGCAACTTTATGAGCTTGAGGAATGTCTTGCTTTAAAATTAATCCAGAGTTTAGCCTTGTTCCTGCGGGGAGGCCATTGGCATTAGCAACAACTGCCACATTATCTAGATCGTTAATTTTTATAGTCAGTGGTATCATTTTCTTAACCTAATTTTGATCAGATATTAAATTCTCATCAATTTTTATCACGAATTTTTATTCTTAGTGTACTTCTTGATAATAATGAGTATTTAACTGATAACATTAAAAAGTCGAGCAAAATTGTGTTTTAAATTGGATCGCATTAGGGTATTTACTAGTCAGAAAAAAATAGGAAAATTGTGAATTATTTAACTTCGTTAAACAGTCGGTTATCTAGATGGGTTATGTACCTTGCCTGTCTATCATTGGTTGGACTCCTAATTTTTGTAATTTACGGCGTTGTAATGAGGTATGTGTTTAACAACGCTCCTCCTTATGTTGAGCAATTGGCTCTCTTACTGGTCATTTCTGTTGCAATGTTTGGTGCATCTGCAGGCGTTAGGGACTCAGGGCATATCGGATTAGACTCATTGGTCAATCTTCTTACTCCCCAAAAACAAGCTATTTGTAAAATATTCGTTTATCTTCTCTCAATACTTTTTGCTCTAGCCTTGTTTGTTGGCGGAATTGATATGGCTATTTCCACTTACGGAAATTCTATTCCAACGCTTGGGTTCACTGAATCGATTAGATACGTTCCGGTTATCTCTGCTGGTATCTTGATCACGCTTTTCTGCATTGAGCACATACTTTCAATTGTTCTTTCACTTAAAGTGGTTCCGTCATGGCATTAACAGTTCTTTGTGTAAGCTTTTTACTTTTTCTTGGGCTTGGTGTTCCTGTTGCCTTTTCAATCGGACTCAGTTGTATTTCTACATTTTATGTAGAGGATTTGCCCTTTGAGACAGCTATCCAAATGATGACGTCAGGAATGAACGTTTTTTCTTTTCTAGCGATCCCATTTTTTATTTTCTCCGGTGAGTTAATGCTACACGGTGGTATTGCAGACAAAATCGTCATCTTTGCCCGCAGTTTAGTAGGCCATTGGAGGGGAGGGCTAGGTCTTGCAAATGTGGTGGCGTCTACGTTGTTTGGTGGCGTTTCTGGCTCGCCTGTGGCTGATACATCGGCAATGGGGGGGGTGATGATTCCCATAATGAAAAAAGAGGGCTACAGTGCAGCATACGCTGTGAACGTTACCACTCACGCCTCTTTGTCAGGTGCGTTGATGCCAACCTCCCACAATATGATTATTTACGCCTTCGCTGCTCAAGCGGCAACTGGGGTTATAGACGGACACGTTATAAGGGGGGTATCCATTGGAGACTTAATGTTTGCAGGCCTCATTCCCGTCTTTTGGATCATGGTTTGTATGCTGGTTACTGCTTATTTGCAGGCAGTGAAATATGGCTATCCCAAGCGCGAGGACGGCAGCACTGGGGTGGAGACCTTTCCTGGTTGGACATTTGTGTTTCATTCCCTTGTGGCCTCGCTACCAGGACTAGGTGTGGTAGCAATTATTTTAATGTGTATTTTGATGGGGGTTGCAACTGCAACTGAAGCCGCTGCTATAGCGGTAGCTTATGCATTGTTTTTGACAGTCGTGATTTACAGAACAATGAGTCGAGAAAAGCTCTTTAAATCATTAGCAAAAGCATCCAAGACAACGGGAGTGATTTTGTTATTGATAGGCGTATCTAACATGTTACGTTATCAGATGGCCTTTCTTGAGATTCCAGATGTGATTGAACAAGCACTATTAAATGCAACTCATACGCCCTGGCTAATGTTGCTTTATATTAATATTATTCAAATTTTCTTGGGTATATTCTTAGATATGGCGGCTCATATTTTAATTACAACTCCACTTTTTTTACCCCTTGCCATCCAAATGGGAGTTGGGCCTGTTCAATTTGGAATGATGTTATTGTTAAACTGTGCATTGGGACTTGTACATCCACCGGTAGGTTCAGTGCAATTTATTGGTTGTGCTATTGGCAATATATCTATTGGTGAAGCCACTAAAACAGCGTGGCCTTATTATTTGGCAATATTTGTTGCCATTACTCTGGTTACATATGTACCTATGTTCTCTACATGGCTTCCAACCCTATTAACTGGGCATGTCGTACTATGAGTGTTATAAGATTTGTCAATCTAGTTGGGCTGAAATAGACTGCGTTTAATACTGATCTTTTGTCTCTATACTTTCGAGGCTCAAAGAGGGATTTCACTCTTGACAATGCCTTAAGGGTTTTTCCATAATCGTTCATGTTTTACAAATTAAACGTGAATTTTGGTTGTGTTTAATCGATGAAAGTTGAAGAGCACAATTCAAGGCGGTATGACTCGCCACCGCGATATGAGTTTTTATAATCTAAAAATTAAATAAAGGGGACACCTTGGATTTATCTTTTACAGAAGAAGAGATCAAATTTAGATCAGAAGTTAAAAAATTTCTGGAATTAAATATTCCTGAAAAAGCTGCAAAACGTGTTTCAATGGGTTTCCCGATAAATCCTAATGACGTATTTGAGTGGCAGAAGATTCTCTTTGCAAAGGGCTGGGGAGCCTCCTCTTGGCCGGTTGAACATGGTGGAACTGGATGGACCACCACTGAGCAGCATATATTTGAGGATGAATGTGCTAACGCCAATGCGCCGCTACAGCCACCTTTTGGCCTAAAAATGGTTGCTCCAGTGATCATGGCCTTTGGAAATACGCAGCAAAAGGAGAAGTATTTACCCAAAATCATCAGAGGCGAGGATTGGTGGTGTCAAGGGTACTCGGAGCCTGGTTCTGGATCAGACTTGGCTTCCTTGAAAACTCAAGCAAAAAGGGTTGGCAATCACTATATTGTTAATGGGCAAAAAACTTGGACAACTCTTGCTCAACATGCAAATATGATTTTTTGCCTGGTGAGGACAAATACTGAGGTACGCCAACAAGAAGGAATTTCATTTCTGCTAATTGATATGAAATCTCCAGGAGTGAGCGTGCGTCCAATCATTATGCTAGATGGTGAACATGAGATTAATGAGGTATGGTTTGATAATGTTGAAGTTCCTATCGAAAATTTAGTTGGTGAAGAAAATAAGGGTTGGACTTATGCAAAATATTTATTAGGGCATGAAAGAACCAATATCGCCCAAATAGGAAAATCAAAGCGAGAACTTAATCGATTAATTCGTTTAGCAAAAGAGCAATCCGGCCCCTACGGTCGCATGATTGATGATTTAAGATTTAGGGATCAGATTGCCAACCTAGAGTTAGAACTCAATGCGCTTGAAATAACGAATCTAAGGGTTATAAGTTCTCAAGACAAAAAGGGCGTTGGTCCCCAAGCCTCTTTGCTTAAAATAAAAGGTGCAGAAATTCAGCAACTCTTAACTGAATTACAAATGCAGATTCTAGGACCTTACTCATCAACCCATATTAAGGAGGCCTTGGATCTTGATTGGAATCATCCGAATGGTTTGAGCTCCTATCCAGAGTTTGCTCCAGCGCTATCAGGTGCGTATTTCAATTACCGCAAGACAACGATTTACGGCGGATCCAATGAAATACAAAGAAACATCATCAGTAAGATGATTCTTGATCTTTAATTAGTTTGGAGCTTTGATATGAATTTTGATTATTCTGAAATACAGGTAAGCTTACAAGACAGTTTACAAAAATATTTTGCTAAAAACTATACCTTTGATAAAAGACAGGCATACAGCGCAGAAAATCACGGGTTTAGTGAATCAGCTTGGAGTCATTACGCTGAGATGGGTCTTTTGGGACTTACCTTCCCCGAGCAATACGGAGGATTGAAAGAGTCTACAAATCCGTTGCAAGGTATTGAGGAAAATGCAATTGATACGATGTGGATTATGGAGGAGTTAGGTAAAACACTTTGCCTAGAGCCTTACTTGACGACTGTTGTTATGGGAGGGGGGACTTTATTAAATGATGGAACTGAGCTCCAAAAAACTTCACTCATTTCCAAAATTGCTAATGGGCAGCTCAAAATATCAATTGCCCATCAAGAGCCCGAATCTCGCTACGACACTCAAATTGTTAGAACTACAGCTACTCATAAAAAAGAGGCTACTGGTGGTAAGGGTGCTTGGACAATCAACGGGAAAAAGTCTGTAGTTCTCAATGCAGACTGCTCTGACTTTTTAATAGTTGTGGCTAGAACAGATGGTGACGTCAGCGATTCCAGCGGTATTTCATTATTTTTGATACCCACAAGTTCATCTGGAGTTATCTTAACAACTTACAAAACTCATGATGGGAGTCGAGCTAGCGATATTGAGTTTAGGGACGTTTTGGTGAGCGAAGACGATTTAATTTCAAGAGTCGGTGAAGGTTTAAGTGCTTTGCAAGACATGATGGGTAGAGCAAACGCTGCTTTATGTGCGCAAGCGGTTGGCGTTATGTCCAAGATTTGTGATTTAACTCTTGATTACCTTAAAACTCGCAAACAGTTTGGTGTACCGATTGGTAAATTTCAAGCTCTGCAGCACCGTATGGCTGATATGATAGTCTCCACGGAGCAAGCGCGCTCGATGGCCATCTTATCTGTAAAAGCTCTGACGCAAAGTGATTTTGCGAAAAGGCAAAGAGACTTAAGCGCTGCAAAAGCTTATATTTGTAGGGCCGGACGAGAGGTTGGTCAAGAAGCTATTCAATTACACGGGGGAATGGGAGTCACCAATGAGATGTCTGTTGCCCATTACTTTAAGAAACTTACATTGATTACTCAGACCTTTGGAGATTTCAATTTTCATATTGAAAAGGTAAGTGACTATCTCTTAGACGATCATTAACTTATTCAAAGTCAAACCATGCGTCAGAAATTTAAATATTATTGGGAAGACTTCTCTGTTGGTGTTGTCCGAGAGTTTGGGCAGCGTAAAATCACTGAGCAAGAGATAGTTGAATTCGCAAGGGAATACGACCCTCAACGTTTTCATATTAGCCAAGATGAGGCTGAGCAAACTATTTTTAAAGGGCTAATCGCAAGTGGTTGGCAAACTTGTAGCATCATGATGCGTATGATGTGCGATGATTTTTTGCTCGACTCCTCAAGTATGGGTTCACCTGGTTTAGAAAATCTAAAATGGCATAAACCAGTGAGGCCTAACGATGTCCTTAGTTTAAGAACAGAGGTTCTTGAGGCTAGGGCTATGAAAAGTAAGCCCGATACGGGTCTCGTGCATTTACTCTGGCAATGTAAAAATCAAGAGGGCGAGGTTGTTACTTCTATGCAAGGCTGGATGATGTTTTTAAAACGAGATTCACAACCCAGTTCTTAGAAGGCAATTACTACTCCGCTTTCACCCCAGCCGTATTTATCACCTTTGCCCACTTTAGGATTTCATCATCCAAAAATTTTCCCGCCTCCAGTGGACTGTTTCCTACGGGTTCTATTGATAATTCTTCAAACTTCGCAGTTAACTCACTAGAGCGAATAGCTTTTGCTATTTCACTTGATAAACGGCTCACAATCTCCTTAGGTACTCCACTGGGGCCTAGGAATAATACCCAAGTTGATCCCTCTATTGGGGGGCCGCCTGCTTCAACTATCGTAGGTATTTCCTCTGCTCCTTTGACTCTTTTCAAGGAGAACATTCCCATTGGTTTGATTTTTCCACTTCTTACAAACGGCATGAGTGCGCTTGGTGTGTCCGTCATGATTTGGACATTGCCACCCATTAGGTCTGAAAGGGCTGGCACAGTTCCTTTATAAGGGACGTGAATTGCATCCATTCCAGAGACTTGTTTGAGAAGTTCAAAAGTTAAGTGCGATGCAGAGCCAACGCCCGAAGACCCAAAAGAAACTTTTCCTGGGTTGTTTTTTGCGTAAGCAATCAGTTCTTTAACGTTTTTGACGGGTAAGTTATTTGTGGCGGTCATCAAAAGTGGAGCGATTCCGACAAGGGATATGGGAGTAAAGCTTTTAACTGGATCGTAGGGCAGGCGTCCCGCGTAAAGAGTTGCATTGACTGCGTGCGCTCCGATCACAGTTAAAAACGTGTAACCATCCGGCGCAGATCGAGCCGCTAAGTCTGCTCCTAATATTGAATTGGCTCCGGGTTTGTTATCAATTACAAAGTTCCACCCCGTATCAGACTGCACTTTTTGTAGTACCAATCTAGTCGCATTATCTGTAATCCCTCCTGGCGTATAGGGAATAATCCACTTTATAGGCTTATTTGGCCAAGTTGCTGTGCTTGAGGTTTGAGCAATCGATAGAGGTGAAAAACAACAAACCCAAGAAAAAATGATCCATACAAATAGTGTGGTTTTAGTTGAGATTGGTTTTGAAGGGCTTTTGAACATAACAGCTTGGGATGAATTCATAAGTCGTGGAGGCGCGTAAGATACGCGTGTTAAATGAGGTCTAGATAATTACAAAAACATTAACCCTTACGGCTACATTATCAAAGGTGTACAAAGGCCTAGGAAATGGCATAAGCAAAAGTGTTGGGATTTGCCTTTGCCTTTGCATTTGCATTTGCATTTGCATTTGTCATAGTAAAGCACACACATAGTCTATAGAATTGAAACTTAGCTGTAATCAGGTATTTATACTAGTTTTTGTATTATTTTTAGTCTCATTTTGTCAGTCAAGAATGTTAAATAAATTGCTTAAATTTTTCATCAAACAAAAACAAAACCAAACTGACCTAGATAGGGCTAAATCCCTCATTGATGCGGTAGACCGAGGCGGGATTCCTCTCAACGCAGCCCGGGTTAATGCGATTGGTAGGAGTTTAGGGTTAGACGTGGCGGTGAGTGCACCGATGCCAGAAACTATTGAGCGCATAAGGGCCGCACTTGAGAGAGCTAAATCTTAGATTACATTCAAATGCGGATTGACAAATAAAATTTTTAAGGGATAGTAGAATGCTTAAAATTAATTTTTTTAACCCTCTACATTATTTAAATTGCTAGGAGACTTTCATGAAATTGAATCTAAATATTATTCCAACAAGTTTGTCACTTTTTTTAGGTGTTTTGCTAAGCACTAGTTTGACCACAGCACATGCAGAAGACAAATTAAAGATCGGATTTATAACCGATATGTCTGGTCCCTATGCTGATGTAGAGGGCAAAAATGGCGCTATGGCCATTCAAATGGCAATCGATGATTTTGGTGGCAAGGTGCTTGGAATGCCAATTGAGTTGTTGACTGCTGATCATCAAAATAAGCCTGATATCACCTCAGCAAAAGTGCGCGAGTGGATTGATACAGACGGTATTACATTGGTGTTTGGAGGAACTAATTCTGGAACCGCTATTGCTGCGGCGGGTGTAGCACAAGAGAAAAAACGTGTTTACATCAACAACGGTGCCGGCTCATCAGTTTTGACTAACGCACAGTGCTCCCCGTATACAGTTCACTATGCCTACGATACCGTAGCTCAAGCCAAGGGTACGGCAAGTGCTGTGTTGGATCAGGGCGGCAAAAGCTGGTATTTCTTAACGGCTGACTACGCTTTCGGACAAGCTTTGGAGGCAGATACGACCGCAGTTATTAAGGCCAAAGGTGGGCAAGTGCTAGGCAGTGTGCGTCACCCCTTGAATGCATCTGATTTCTCCTCATTCTTATTGCAAGCTCAGGGCTCAAAAGCTCAAGTTCTCGGCATGGCAAACGCCAGTACCGATACTATGAATGCAGTCAAAGCAGCCCAGGAATTTGGAATTAATAAAACGATGCGTATAGCGGGTTTGTTGGTCTTTATCACAGATATTCATTCATTAGGGCTGAAGAGCACCCAAGGAATGTTGATGACGGTCAGTTGGTACTGGGATCTTAATGATGAGACTAGGAAGTTTGCTGCTCGCTTTTTTGAGAAAGCTAAGAGAATGCCAACTGCAGTTCAAGCCGCTGATTACTCTGCAACATATAACTATCTAAAGGCTGTTCAACAGGCTAAGACTGTGGATGCAGATAAAGTCATGGTTGTTTGGAAAGGTATGAAGATGAAGGATATGTACGGATCAGGTCAAATCCGTGCTGACGGCAGTTACATCCATGATATGTATTTGGCTCAAGTTAAAACTCCTGCAGAATCTATGAAACCTTGGGATTATTTCAAAATAGTTAAGAAATTGCCTGGAGACGAAATCTTCACAACAAAGGCAGAATCTAAGTGCGCACTTTGGAAGTAAGAAATTAAAGCCGCATCATTGCAAGCCTTTAAGTAAAATATAAAACTCTCCTCAAGGAACATTCCCCTAAGGTCACCGACCTTTAGGGCATGTTCCTTTTTTTTGTGGGCTTATACTAGTTGCTGCATAGTTTTTTTCACATAACTCAACAATTCAATGACCTACAAGCAACTAACTTCTTTGTGTCCAAATAAAGTAAATTCCTCATTTACTCGTAGTCTTGGACTTGTAATTGTTTTACTAGGTTTGAGCGCCTGTGCAACGCGCACTAACTATGTCAAACTAGGGGGAGATTACTCCACAGATAGCTCTCAGTGCAATGAGGAAGTAATTAATGCACAGCGCAATGCCAAGGACGCCGGCAAACCTAATGAATTAAATACCCCTCAATCCTTGCAATATACGAGTCCTTTTGAGTCTTGCATGGTATCCAAGGGGTGGAGTCCCGAGAAAACTGAGTTCAGGTTGAACTCTCTTAAAATGACTTGGTAGATGGGATGCTAAATTTAATTTTTAGCTTTACTCTTAGACTTCTTTTGCAAAGCCTCTACCGCTGCAATTTGTTTATTTAATTCTTCTAGTTGATTGTTTAATTCTTTGTTAGCGTTGGCAAATTTTTCAATGGTTGTGCTGGCCTCTTCATTCTTGGCCTCAAGCTCTTTTAGCTTTCCCTCTAAATCTTTAATCTTTGCACTGGCACCTTCAAGCTCTTCGGTTTGCTGAGCTAAAGCGCCTTGAGCTTGTTGAGATAGTTTGTAGGAATAGTAAGTTCCTGCTCCACCGGCGAGGGCGAGAACGGTAGTGAAGCTTGAGATTATTTTAAAAAGTGTAGTGGAGCTGATTTTCATGATTTTTTGTTAGAGCTTAAACCGTTTGAGCTGAAGGAGCCCTGAGGCGGAAATAAAACCTTCATATTCTACATTTTTTCAGCTATCTAACCACTCACAAAGTGGGCCCCATTGTTCGTAATCTCTTGGAAAAAGGGAGGCCTGTGCATCAAATAAAGTAATGCCCTGGTTGGAGAATTGGCTGTAGTTTTGTGTATCCCTTATGTAGGTGAGCAAATAAATGTTCATCTTCTCAGCAAAGTCCATCAATTGATTCCAAGATTTAGTTCTTGGGTTGACTCGCATAGCAATAACTTGAACCTTGTTTTGATGGCGAGTTTCTGAACTTTTAAGGTATTGAATGAAATCGTAAGTGGCTTGAATGTCAAAAAAATTAGGTTGCAAAGGGACTACTATTTTGTCAGCGCGTTCAATGAGTTTATCCAACCGCCACCCTGAGACGCTTGCTGCTGTGTCGATGACGATGTGAGTTGTGCTTGGTGGTGCTTTGGCCGTAATGACCAGGTCTGCTGGGTGATCCCAGGTGTTGATTTTGGGTAGTGAACCGGGACGGTTTAAAAGCCATTTTTTAGAGGACTGCTGTATATCGGTATCCCCAAGCATGACGTTGTGGCTATTTCTTGCAAAATAGCCAGCTATATTTGTTGTCAAAGTCGATTTGCCCACACCCCCTTTGGGGTTCATAATCACAACTGATTTCATACAAGTGAATTGTTAATAAAACGCAACTTTTCTTTAGGAATATTATTCTATGAAATATTATCCACCTAGGTCAATGGCAACATTTAGACTTATTTCCTTAGTTTAGAGTATCGTCAGTTGAAACCTTTTATTTAGTCAATTATTTTTATTTCTTTCCAAAAGGCAACATAATTTTTAATATGGGACGCCTCATTTTGGGGCTCCGGATAAAACCAGGCCGAGTCAATTAACATGTCTCCATCAACTATTACAGAGTAATAATGGGCTTGCCCCTTCCAGGGGCAGGTTGTTTTATGGTTACTGAAGGTGATGTACTTTTTTTCTAATGACTCGGCTGGAAAATAATGATTCCCCTCGAGAAGTATGGTGTCAACACTTTCAGCAATGACTTTGTCTCTCCAAATCGCTTTCATCGGTTAGCCTTTTAGTCATAATTTTGCAATATCAATCAAAAAAGTGTCCATTTCTGCACATCTTTCACGATTATTCTAATTTGATTTGACATGGCTCAAAAATTTTGACTCATATTAATCTGTTCTATTGTTAAGAGAATTAGAATCTTCCAATGGAATCAAAATTTAACCCACTCTTATTGGAAGGCAAAAAAGGCCTTATATTAGGCGTCGCCAATGACCAAAGCATTGCCTGGGGTTGTGCCAAGGAAATGTCCAAGTTAGGAGCCAAGTTGGTGGTCTCTTGTTTGAACGACAAGGCCAGAGTTTTTGTTCAGCCTTTAACGGACCCTCTGGGTATTGAACTGATCAACTGCAATGTAGAGTCCCCGGGGGAGCTTGAGAGTTTTGTGAAGGAGGGGGGGGAGTCATTGGGGTATTTTGATTTTGTAATTCATTCAATCGCTTTTGCACCATTGGCTGATCTTCACGGGCGGGTTATAGACAGTTCAGGACCTGGTTTCACAAGGGCTATGGATGTTTCTTGTCATTCATTTGCGCGTTTTGCAAAATTGTGTGA
Organism: uncultured Burkholderiales bacterium; assembly: GCA_903910745.1. Taxonomy (GTDB): domain Bacteria; phylum Pseudomonadota; class Gammaproteobacteria; order Burkholderiales; family Burkholderiaceae_C; genus Limnohabitans. The sequence goes on along the minus strand of CAIWAO010000041.1, from coordinate 17,639 downwards.
ACCCTACATGAACCGTGGAGGAACAATGTTGGCCATGACTTATCTTGGATCCTCTGAGGTTGTTCCACATTACGGCATCATGGGGCCAGTCAAGTCCGCGCTTGAATCAATGGTTAGGTATTTGGCTGCTGAGCTTGGTCCAAGCGGGGTTCGGGTCCATGCGGTCTCGCCTGGTCCGCTCATGACCCGCGCAGCATCTGGCATTGAAGGTATAACGGATCTCATGCGAAGTTCAGCAGAAAAAGCGCCTCTTAAAAGATTGGCAACACTGGAGGAGGTCTCAGATTTATGTGTCTTCTTGTGTTCAGACTTATCAAGTGGTATGACGGGTCAAACTATATTTGTTGACGCTGGCATGCACGCTGTGATGTAAAGTCCTGCATATGAATTTGTAATAGCGTTCAACTTAAGTAGTGAGTTTTTTTGAACCTGATCCATTTTCCTTCACCACTAATTTTTTAAAAAAATATGAATAATTTAATAAAAACCGATCCAGATTGGATGGTGAGTTACTCCTATGAGGAAATTAGGATTGGAGACACTGCGCAAACAATCAGGACACTGACGCTTGAAGATATTCAAGCCTTTGCTGCAGTATCTGGTGATACCAACCCTGCGCACCTTGACCCCAGTTATGCGAATGCCTCCCTATTTCACGGTGTGATCGCTCACGGGATGTGGGGTGGGGCACTTATCTCTAGTGTTCTTGGAACTACATTTCCAGGACCAGGAACCATTTATGTAGACCAAAAACTTCATTTCTCAAGACCCATACGTGTAGGAGACACGGTCACAGTCAGTGTGTCATGCATAACAAAGGATGACACACAAAAGTCTCTTGAGTTGGACTGTTTAATTTTGAATCAAGACGGCTCAAAGGTCATGTCAGGGGTTGCCAAAGTATTGGCTCCGGCGCATCCTTTAAAAATGCCTCGTACAAAAGCTCCCCAAATTACCCTCTTCAATCCCGAAGCAAGACATCAAGACCTGTTAAATTTAGGATCCTCTTTGGAGCCTGTTAAATGCGCTGTTGTTCACCCCTGCGATCAGGAATCTTTGCAGGGGGCGTGGGATGCGCATCACGCTGGTTTGATTGTTGCCGTTTTGGTAGGACCAGAGAAAAAGATCAGATCACTCGCAGATACACAAGGATTAGATCTGACAGGAATTCAAATTAAAGATACCCCGCACAGCCACGCCTCAGCTGCCCTCTGCGCTGAGATGGCAGCCAGTGGTGAGGTGGAAACTTTGATGAAGGGGAGCTTGCATACCGATGAACTCATACAAGCCGTGCTTGCACAGCCAAGGCTTAGAACCGCAAGAAGAATGTCGCATGTTTTTAGATTTGATGTACCCATGTATGCAAAGCCACTGTTTATTACGGATGCGGCTTTGAATATTTCTCCAAACTTGATGGAGAAAAAAGACATTGTTCAAAACGCAATTTCACTGGCAAAGATCTTAGGAACTGAGATCCCTAAGGTCGCGTTGCTTGCGGCCGTAGAAACCGTCAACAGCAGTATGCCCTCCACCCTTGACGCGGCAGCTCTGTGCAAAATGGCTGATAGAGGACAAATTACGGGGGCAATCTTAGATGGCCCTTTGGCCTTTGATAATGCAGTTTCCCCCCACGCTTTGCAGGTCAAACATATCAATTCTCCAGTTTTAGGTCGTGCTGATATCTTACTTGCCCCAGATTTGGAATCAGGCAACATGATGGCCAAACAACTCGAGTATTTGGGCGGTGCAACTGCTTGCGGTATTGTCCTGGGAGCTCGGGTGCCTATTGCATTGACTAGCCGAGCCGATAGCGCCAGAACAAGGAGCGCATCAGCTTTGCTCGCTAAATTGTGCGCACATCACTACAGAACAAATACCATTTGAGCCATGACCATCTTATCAATCAATGCGGGATCTTCAAGCCTTAAATTTGCTTTATACGGGGTAAATCAAGGTCAACTTGGAAGTGCATTATTGATTGGCCAATTCGAACACCTAGAGCCATCAACTGGTAGCTCAGATAAAAAGCCTATCACTCTTAAATATGAACCACAGGGTCAACAAAAGGTCAAAAAAGAAATATCAGTTGCACCTTACTTAGATCCTTTTGATGCAGCAATAGAGGAACTTAAAACCCTAATCGCAGCGCATAAAGGTCCATCTGCAGACGCCGGGGCTAACCTTGTTGCAATTGCACACCGTGTAGTTCACGGTGGTGCTCATTTCTCAGTTAGCACGCTCGTTACGGATGATGTTTTAAATAAGCTTAGAGAGTTAAATTCTTTAGCTCCCCTTCATCAACCGCATAACATCGCAGGGATAGAGGCGTTTCAAAAGAGCTTTCCTGAAGTACCTCAAGTTGCTTGTTTTGACACGAGTTTTCATACAACTTTGCCTGTTCTTGAAACCACTTTTGCAATACCCAACGAGCTAACAAAGTCAGGTGTGAGAAGGTACGGATTTCACGGGTTGTCTTATCAATATGTCTCAGATCAATTGTCCCGCAAATGTCTTGCATCAAGTGGACGCACTATTCTCGCCCACCTCGGCAACGGCGCAAGTTTGTGTGCAACTTTGAATCATAAAAGTGTTTCAACCACGATGGGATTCTCAGCCCTAGATGGACTTATGATGGGCACGCGCAGCGGCGCAATCGATGCGGGAGTGTTACTATACCTACTGAGTCAAGGTAAGAGTGAAAAAGAAATAGAGACATTGCTTTACAAACAAAGTGGTTTACTCGGCGTTTCAGGTTTCAGTGCAGATGTTCGCACACTTAGGCAATCAAAAGATCCCAAAGCCATTTTTGCACTTGATTTGTTTGCTTACAGAATCACCAAAGAAATGGGCGCATTGAGCGCAGTTCTTGGAGGGTTAGATGTAATTTGCTTTACAGGGGGAATAGGTGAACACGACCGAGTCCTCAGAAGCGCCGTATGCAGGAATCTCTCTTGGCTAGGGATTGAGCTGGATGAAGAATTAAACAACAACGCTACGGGAGATAAAATCACTTGCATAAATTCAACCCAAAGTAGAGTCCAAGTTTGGGTTGTTCCAACTGATGAGGGCAAAGTAGCTGCCCAGCAGGCATTGATGTTGGTATAGCTATTAGGTTGCGTTAAAAACCAAAAGAGCGAGATTTAAAATTCAAATCCATTAAGTGCTTTAAGAATATTCTCAGGTGTGGCGGGTGCATTTAAATTGAAATGTTTTGAATCAAGGACTTGATCTTCCCGTCCTGCGCTAACCGCTTCCTTAATAGCCTCAAACACACTTATGGCGAGCATGAACGGTGGTTCACCCACGGCTTTACTTCCAAATACGTTGTCCTCAGTGTTAGGTTCAGACCAAAGATCGATAACAAAGTGATCGGGTGTGTCACCTACAGAGGGTATTTTGTAAGTGCTGGGCGCGTGAGTGCTTAAATAACCCTTCTCATTCCAGACCAACTCTTCGTTGGTAAGCCATCCCATGCCTTGAATAAAGCCGCCCTCTATTTGACCTCGGTCTATGGCGGGGTTGATGCTTTTGCCTACATCTTGAAGAATGTCGACTTTGAGGACTCTGCACTCGCCGCTCAGTGTATCAATAGCCACTTCGGTGCATGCAGCACCGTAGGTGAAATAGTAAAAAGGTCTTCCGGTTAGAGTTGATTTGTCATAATGAATCTTGGGTGTTCTATAAAAACCATCGCTCCACAACTGAATCCTGTTGGCGTAGGCAAGTTCAACGACTTCCCTAAAAGGTCTCTTTTGGGTGGGAGTAATGATGTGGGAGTCCTCAAAGCGAACTGCACCCGCGCCGCATTGATCGATTCCGCATACAAAGGCTGCTAAATTTGTTTTTATTTGCCTGGCCGCAAACTGAGCAGCTCTGCCGTTCAAATCAAAACCAGAGGAAGCAGCAGTGGCTGAGGCATTAGGGATCTTGCTGGTGTCGGTTGCAGTAACTCTGATCTTATCAAGGGACAAACCAAGCTCTCCTGCAACGATTTGAGCCACCTTGGTGTGCAAGCCCTGTCCCATCTCCGTTCCGCCGTGATTGACTTGAACACTTCCATCTGTATACACGTTCACTAAAGCGCCTGCTTGGTTAAAGAGCGTTGCTGTAAAGGATATACCAAATTTAACAGGGGTGATCGCAATGCCGCGTTTAATTAAAGTATTTCTACTATTCCAACTTAAAATTTCTTGTCTACGATCTTTGTAGTTTGAGGATGCTGTGAGTTGGTCAATCAAAGGTTTTAAGATGTTATCCTCAACTGTCATTTGATAATGGGTAACGCACCTTTGATTTGTAAGATGTGAATGATATAAATTTATATTTCTAATCTCTAACGCATCTAGGCCTAGGTGGCGTGCGATATCGCTCATAATTTGTTCTATGACAATCATTCCTTGTGGGCCACCGAACCCCCTAAAAGCGGTATGGCTTTGGGTATTGGTTTTGCAGCGGATTGAAGCAATACTGACGTTTTCAAGAAAATAGGCGTTGTCTGCATGAAAAATTGCTCTATCTGAAACCGGTCCAGATAGGTCTGCGCTAAAGCCGCAATTTGAGGCTAGCATCAAATCAAGGCCTTGGACAAGCCCTTGGTCATCAAATCCGACTCTGTATTTATAGAAGAAGGGATGTCTTTTACCCGTTATTAAAAAATCCTCGTCTCTGTCTAATCTCATTTTTACGGGCGCGTTAAATTTAACTGCAGCAAGGCTGGCCCAAACAGCCAAATGTCCTCCTTGGGTTTCTTTGCCGCCAAATCCTCCCCCCATCCTTTTGCATTCAACGCGCACCGCATTAAGCTCTAATCCTAGGGCATGGGCGACCCAGTGCTGAACTTCACCGGGGTGCTGAGTGCTTGAGTGTATGAGCCACTGCGACTGCTCAAGCGGGACTGCATAAGCGATCTGACCCTCTAAGTAAAAGTGCTCCTGCCCACCCACCTCTAGTTGACCGGTGAGGATGTTTTTAGCTTGCTTGATTGCTTTCTCTGAGTCGCCGCGTTTCACATGTACAGGAGGCAAAACATAGCTCTTTAAACGAAGTGCCTCCTTCACGCTTAGAACGTGGGGTAGAGGGCTTATGTCGCACTTGACAAAACTTGCTGCTTTTCGAGCAGTCATCACCGAATCAGCAACCACAAGCCCTATGACCTGGCCGATATGGTGTACATGATCCAAGGCGAAGATGGGTTCGTCATGAGCAAAGTTTGCAAATAATTTATCCCCCTTGATATCCTTTGCCAGCACGACCCCTTTTACACCGCGGACCGCTAGTGCAGCCTTAGTATCGATACTTTTAAGACGGCCGTGCGCAATGGGGGAGAGAATCGGCGCTGCATATAAAGTACCCTTGATTTCTTGGATATCGTCTATGTAAACGGCGCTGCCGCTGACCTGAGCTTGAGCACTTTCGTGAAACATGGGTTGACCCATGACTTTGGAGCTTAATTTGTCAACTCCGGGCGAGGAGGGGGTGGATTGCGTACTCATTTAATATCCTGAGAGGAGCTTTTTGACAGGTCAGGTTTTAGGAACCTAAGATCATTGGACTCAATACTGGATAAATCCATCCAAAAAACGTCATTATCAGAGGATGATTTGTCTTGGCCTTGGCCTTGATTTGCTTCGAGTGTTTCAAAAGCAAATCTTTGAACCAAATTCTCAAGCAATTGTTTTCTGTAACCCGCGCTCGCTCTCATATCTGAGAGTGGTTTGAATTCTTTACTAAGTATTTTCTTTGCCTTGATCAGTGTGTTCATGTTGAAGGGCTGATCCAAAAGGAAAACCTCTGTTTGGTAAGCTTTCGCAGGAGTTGCGGCAACTCCGCCCACACCTATAGAGGCAAAGGCAATTTTGCCGTTAGAAATGGATAAGTTAATACACAGGCTAACGGCAGATATATCATCATCAAATCGTTTAGATATTTTGTATGCGCGAAGAATTTCATTGCTATGGGGTTTGGGGACCTTGATCCAAGTAATTACTTCTCTTTGGGTAAGTATTGATCGTCTGTATCCAGTATAAAAATTCTCAAGCAACACCTCTCTACTCTTTAATTTTTTGTTTTGAAGGCTTGATAGGACAACACTAGCCCCCAAACTAATTAACAAAGGCATGCTGTCGCCAATGGGGGAGCCGTTGGCAATATTCCCCCCAAGGGTTGCAGAGTTGCGAATAGGGAGTCCTGCAAAACGCATGAGGTAATTTTTTAACTGAGGTCTATCTTTTAAAAGTTCTTCAAAAGCATGGTTGAGTTTCACACCCGCCCCAATTGCAATGTGGTGTGGGTATTGTTCAATAGCACCAATCTCAGATACTTGTGTTAAGTCTATGATGTGATCGAATTCTTTGAATTGCTTGGTGACTTGAAGACCCGCATCAGTGCTGCCCGCAATAAGTTGTGCGTTTGGATATTCGCTTTTAAGATGAAGCAACTCCTCTAGAGTTTGAGGTAAAGCATAAGCAGGGATAGCTTTCGGATTTTCTTTTTTTAATTTCTTCGAATCCTCGTTAATTGAAACTTTAAGATCTTTGAGTGCCTTTAATATATTTTTTGAATTTTGCTGTGTCGAATCGAGGTGTTCAATTTGATTCATCGAAACTGCTGCTTCTATGATGGGCCTGTAGCCAGTGCATCTGCAGAGATTTCCTGTGAGTGCAGTTTGGGCTAATCTAGGCGTAATGGCAATTTTTTTCTTTGTGTAATTCTGATACATTGCATAAAGACTCATGACAAATCCGGGGGTGCAAAATCCGCATTGTGAGGCGTGTGCTTTAACCATCGAGGTTTGTGCGGGGTGCAAGGTGCCGTCGGCGTTTATGATGTCCTCAACACTCCAAACCGCATGTCCGCTCACAGAGTGAGCCATTCGAATGCAACTGTTGACGGCGCTGAAGACCAACTCATTGTTTTGCTCCTGTGCTACAACGACAGTGCAAGCCCCACAATCGCCTTCAGCACAACCCTCTTTAGTTCCTTTGGAGTTTAAGTCTTCTCTAAGTATTTGCAAAAGTGTTCGAGTGGGAGCAACATTTTCAAGAGTAATTTCTTTGCCGTTTCTCCAAAAACGAAGAATTTGCGAATAGCTGGTTTCTTTAGATTTAACTGAGATACTTTTTTTGCTTAAAGTCATAAGGGGGCAATGAGATGGAAAAATTGGAAAGCGTGGTTTCGTTTAATAAAAATCCCACCTTGATACCTATAATAATACCAATTTTAAGGTCTTATCGAAAAATTTTAGTCAACTTTGCCGCGGTCCAAACTGAACCTGAAATAATAAAACTTCTTTTAATTTGGCCCCTTGAGTTCATTAAATCCTAGTAATTCGTGCTAAATTGGGCGCTCTTTAACATTGACTAAACTCTATTGCCTTTTAACCTAAGATAGTTATGCTCCAAACGAACACTTTTCGATTTTTTACTCAGCTATTAACTTATTTGTCCATCTCGTTTTTGGCTTCATGTGCTGTACCAGTGCCTTTGCAAAAGCATACGGTCATGGGATCTGAGCAAACTGGATATTCTAATTTGGTGTTGACTCTGCAAACTGAAACTGAAACTCCTTCATTTCACATTAAACTTTTTACAATTAGAAATGCGGAATGTGTAAATGCAAGTATGGATTATGTTGAGTTTGACGGGGCAATTAACAAAGAATCGCTGAGCGCATTTGAGGCGGTGCTGATTGAAGCTCAGGGCTGTAAGAACAGAAAAGGGACCCCCATTTATCCATTTGTGTATTTAAATTCATCGACTGGAGATTATCCAGACGGGTACACACTTGGAGAAATGTTTCGCAAATTTAATATTGAGACGGTTGTGACACAGGGACAGACCTGTAAAGGTGCTTGTGCTGTCGCGTTTCTTGGGGGTAGACTCAGATTGATCCGAGATAATGGGGCGCTCGTATTTGCAAGCAACAAGGTCAGAGGAATTGGGATTGAGTGTGAGAGAGCAAACAACCAAGTCATGCTGCGTAACTATCTTGAGCGCATGCTTGGAGTTGTTTACTCTGAGCCTCTTTACTTTAATTTGATGAGCAACTGCTTCCAACCCAATGGCTTGAGCTTGGATCGAAATACCGCCAATGAATTGGGTGTTGCGAATGAAAAATAATCTGCAATACTACTAAAAGACTATTGTTTTGGGTCTTAATTCCCCTTCTTTTTTGATCTAAAACAAATAATTGGGGTTAATTCCAAAGCTTGCGTTTGCAAAACTTCACTAAAAATGTAGAATTCATCGTGCTCTTTTTATCAACTTAAAAAAAATTACCATGAACTTAAATAGCATTTCTGATCTAAAAGCAAATCGTCGTGTATTCATGATGCAGACTGTTTTAACAACTGCTGGTATCGTTGCCGCTGCTAGCGCACAGGCTCAAGCACTGGTTGCAGAGAATGATCCACAGGCCAGTGCTTTGGGCTACAAAGCTGACGCAACTAAGGTTGATAAGGCTAAGTTTCCAAAATATGCAGCTGGTCAAAACTGCGCTAACTGTGCATTATTCCAAGGAGCCGCAGGCGCAGCAGCCGGCGGATGCCCACTTTATGCAGGTAAACAAGTTTCTGCAAAAGCTTGGTGTTCAGCTTACAACAAAAAAGGCTAATCCTTTTTCCCCCCTTCAATCGGGGGGGTGTTGCTTTGCAATATTTGTCTCCACGGTATCAATTATTTCTGGTGCTTTTGGGGACAATTTTTATGGGATTTTCAACCAGTGGTATCAAAAATCTTAACGCTGGTTTATCCCCGTACATAGCCGGTTTGGTAAATTGCTCCACCAATATCCCATGATTTTTGACAATCACTCGTTGTGAAGCTAAATTATCAGAGTCAGTGACCAAGTATACGAATTCCAACGCTAGAGCACTTGCGACCTCCAGGATTGCCTTTAAACCAAAACTTGCATATCCTTTGTTTTGCTCAATAGGGGGAACGCAGTAACCAATGTGGCCCATCAAGTGGTAAGGTAACTCAGTCGTGCCGTTTTGCCAACGAAGCGACACCGATCCGCAATATTGATCGCGCTTTGTGTCCCAAATCCAGCGTCGAAGGCTTGGGACTGCATAAGCAATCGTTTGATCCCCAAGCAAGTAGGGCAGTGCCTTGGCATTGGGGTCATCAAATAGCTCCAAAAACTCTCTCGGATTATTTTTAATATCCTTGATTTTTTTAGCCTTTATGATCGGATCTTTTTCAAAGGCAACATCACTCCAGTCGCCCTCAATTGCGCGTAAGTAACTCTCAATATGTTTGATCTCTGGTTTTACGAGCTGCATTAGAAATCCCTATTCAAGCGGCAGTTCAATACCCTCATGCGCTGCTATTTTTTCTAAAGCACGCTCAAACAATGCTCTCGCAGTTCCAGAGACGCTGCTCAGGTAGGCGTGCAGATTTGCATCCTCTGTACTGTTGCTCAAGCATTCTTGGCTATATTTTTCAAAACTTGCTAGTTTTTCAATCATCTCACAAACGTGGTGTGGACATTCACAAAATATTTGGGTTGATATTTCCGAAATTTTACTCAACGCATCAGAGGAATATTTTCTGGGAGGTATCAGCGTTAAAGAACTCTGTGAGTGAAGAGGGTCAAAAGAGTTTATATATTTTTTGGGCTCAATAACCAAAAATGAATTGAAGAGTTGCGCTAAACCTGAGTCTGTAATCGGTTCACGCTTTAGAGTTAAACCTTTGTTCTTTAAAACATCTACCCAAGAGCTTGGCGCGTATAGGTAGAGGACAATGATTTGATAGCCAGGGTGTGTTTCCAAAAGTTTTATCAGTTGATTTGCACTCTCGGTGTGGATCTCATTTTGATTCAAAATGATCAGTCCATTCGAGGCTTGATTTTGAGAGCCGGGGAACTTCAAAGGGGAGGGCTCAATTAAGGCAGATGAAAGATCACTGTAAACCTCCCTAATCCGAAGTTGAGCAACTGAGAGGTGTTTTGTGAATTTACTGCTCTCTAGCCTCCTGGCTAACCCAAGACCAATCACTACAGCTTCAAATGATGGAGTTTCAGCAGCGAACTCACCTTGTAGAGTTATATTATGCTGGGACGTAGTGCTTTGTGTATTCGCAGCTGACTGATTTTTATTTGAAGAATTTTCAGTCTTTGAGGACTGGAATTTTTGCAGCAACGCAATCAATTGAGGATTCTCTAAGTGGGCAATGCCGCTGATCGATTGTCCAAACGAACTCAAACGCTTAAATAGATGAGCACGCTCAATATCCGTTTGTCTAAACATCCTGTGACGTCCATCGGTTTTTTGGGGATGTAGGGCCTTGTAGCGTATCTCCCAGTCTCTAAGTGTCGTAACTGGGATTGATGTGAGCTCTGAGACTGTACCAATCTTAAACAATAGCTCAAGAGGTTCATTATCTGTAGTAGTTGCTTGATTCATTTTCTTATTATGAGTAGATAATGAGTAGATTATATGACATTTATCAACGAAAAATGTGAATGTATTTAGATTTTAAGCCTTAAATGAGTAGATTAATTCTTATTTTTGACTAAAATCTACATATGGTTTGTGTTTTGTCATTCCTTAACTTTTAAAAAGAGACACTATGATTTCAAAGCGAGCAGTTACGGGTTTAGACGTTACAGTGTTAATCGCTTGTGGGTCTAAGACGAAGATGGTTACGACACAGTCACTCTCTGACACCACGGGGTTGTCTGTTTCCAATTTGGAGCAGATTCTTAAACAACTCAAGGACCATCAAATCGTAAAATCGACCAAAGGGCCTGGTGGAGGCTACCAAATTGCAGCTAATTTAGAAGAGCTCACAGTTTTAGATTTAGTTCGTATTTTTGACAAGTCTGGTTCCCAATCTAAACGTGCGAGCACTAATTCAGTGGAAAATTTAGAAATAAAACAAGCTCTCAATGGGGCACTTACTGAGGCACAACTAGGTGAGCCTGAAATCGATTTCAACCCTATAGAATCTTCTTTTATTGATTTAATTGAAGAGTTCTTGGCTAAACAAAAATTGATCGATTTGGTGTCTTTACTCCCCCAGTGGAGTCAAGCTCCAGAGTCCAGCCCATCTGTTGGTCGCTTCAAACTAAAAGAACCACCGCAAAGAATTGTTCCCAGAAGCCCTAATTCAGTCTTCCAACTCTCGGCCTTTATGGGCGCACACGCTTACGGTTGAAGTAACACATATTACTTGGTGCCTAGTTCTACTCAATTGCCGTAATTGAATATTTCCTCTCAGAGCCCATGTTTTGAGGGGTTTTATTACTGAGCCTTAAAAAACGGGTATCCGTATTCGGTTGTTGATTGAGCCTTGGACAGGAGCGCTTAGTGATGGGGGATTTATTGCCGAGGTTGCTTGTGTCGTTTTAACCGTATGGCTCCCAGGCAATAAGGGTACGATCAATAAAGCAACTATGTTGATGATTTTAATCAATGGGTTCACAGCAGGACCTGCAGTGTCTTTGTATGGGTCTCCTACAGTGTCCCCAGTAACTGCAGCTTTGTGGGCGTCACTTCCCTTGCCCCCGTGATGCCCGTCTTCAATATACTTTTTGGCGTTATCCCATGCACCCCCTCCGGTACACATGGAGATTGCAACAAACAGTCCAGTAACAATGGTTCCCATGAGTAAGCCACCGAGCGCTTTAGGCCCCAAAATCAGGCCGACCAAAATAGGGGTTACGACCGGAAGAAGTGAGGGGATCATCATCTCTTTGATAGCCGCTGTAGTTAGCATATCAACAGCGCGCCCGTACTCAGGTTTAGCAGTGCCCTCCATAATCCCTTTAATCTCACGAAACTGGCGACGTACTTCCTCAACCACTGCTCCCGCCGAGCGACCGACTGCCTCCATCGCCATTGCACCAAAGAGGTAAGGAATTAAGCCACCTATGAATAAACCAATGATGACCATAGGGTCTGATAGATCAAAGCTCACAGAATTACCAAAACTCTCCAGCTTGTGGGTATAGTCTGCAAATAGCACCAATGCAGCAAGCCCAGCTGAACCAATTGCGTATCCTTTGGTAACGGCTTTTGTCGTATTACCGACTGCGTCCAGGGGATCTGTTACGTCCCTCACGCTGGAGGGTAACTCAGCCATTTCGGCGATACCACCCGCGTTGTCAGTGATGGGCCCATACGCATCAAGCGCCACGACGATGCCAGCCATGCTAAGCATCGCAGTCGCAGCAATTGCGACGCCGTAAAGTCCAGCAAGGGAGAAGGATACCAAAATAGCCAAGCAGACGCATAAAACTGGCCATGCGGTTGACTTCATTGACACACCGATTCCAGCAATGATATTGGTCGCGTGGCCCGTAGTAGAGGCTTGTGCAACGTGTTTAACAGGAGCGTAATCTGTTCCTGTGTAGTACTCAGTGATCCAAACCAGTGCCGCGGTAAGTACTAAACCCACAATACAAGAGCCGAATAATGCAACTCTGGATCCAGTTGGATTTATTGCATCATCTGGCATCATAGTCCAGGTAATATATGCAAATGCAACAAGACTTAACAGTCCCGCAACGATCAATCCTTTATACAAAGCGGGCATTACATTTCTCATACCTGGAGAGGCTTTGACGAAGAAGCAACCTATGATTGATGCGATGATAGAAACACCGCCCAAGACGAGGGGATATATAACAGCCTCACCATGCCCGTTCTTTACAACCAGTGCACCAAGAACCATTGTCGCAATCAATGTGACCGCGTAAGTCTCAAATAGGTCTGCGGCCATCCCTGCGCAGTCGCCCACATTGTCACCCACATTGTCAGCAATTACTGCCGGGTTTCTTGGATCATCCTCTGGTATTCCTGCCTCCACTTTACCTACCAGGTCTGCCCCAACATCTGCCCCTTTGGTAAAAATACCGCCTCCCAAACGAGCAAAGATAGAAATTAATGATGACCCAAATGCGAGACCGATCAGGGGGTTCAGAAGTGTCGCCAAAGCCTCCCCGTTAGGATGAGATCCGCTTCCAACCAAATACCAGTAAAAACCAGTTACACCCAATAAACCCAGACCTACGACCAACATACCCGTAATTGCACCGCCTTTAAATGCAACGTCCAGCGCGGGCCCAATTCCATGGGTAGCGGCTTGTGCAGTTCTGACATTGGCTTTGACGGAGACGTTCATTCCAATAAAGCCACAGGCACCTGATAAAAATGCCCCTATAACGAACCCTACCGCAGTTTGTGGGGTTAGGAAAATGGCGATCAAAATGGCTAAAACTATGCCAACAACGGCTATCGTTCGGTATTGACGAGCAAGATAAGCGGCTGCACCTTGTTCAATAGCGGCTGCTATCTCTTGCATCCTCTCATTTCCAGCACTTAGGGATAAGATTGAGGAGCGTGCCCAAAAACCATAAATGACAGCGATTAGCCCGCAAGTCAGGGCAAAAATCAGCGCGGTATTCTCAGTCATAAGATGTCCTTTTGATGTATTGTCAAATTAAACAAAAAGTTAAGTTGTCAAGACGAGCACTCAAAATGTTTAGAAATTGCACTCGAAATGGTTAACTTACCCCCTCTTCTTTGCTAAATTTCTCACCCCATTCTCTTACCTTGTTGCGAGCCCCAAGAACTTTGCTAGGTACAGATGTACAAAACATTTTCTCAAAGCTTTTAGGGCGCGACAATGACAATGTACGTCATCAAAAGCATTAAATGTTCAAATTCCCCTCAAAGGATCTGTAAAATGCGGGTTAGTCCCAGTCGATAAAGCCCTCGCTTTAATCTCAATCAAGGGTTTGTCCTTGAATTAGCCCAGTTGGGAGGGCTCATTTTTTAAATTAAAAATAAAGAAATAACATGTCATTAGATAACGTCACATACGGTTCAAATGTTCCAGAGGCTTTTAACGTGATCATCGAAATTCCAATGAATGCTGATCCCGTAAAGTATGAAGTTGATAAAGAAACGGGCGCTATTTTCGTGGACCGATTTATGAGCACCTCTATGCACTATCCAACCAACTATGGATATGTACCCAAAACGATCAGCGGCGACGGCGACCCAGTTGATGTGTTGGTGATTACGCCCGTCCCATTAATTCCAGGAGTTGTAGTGCCTTGCCGACCCATCGGAATTTTAAAAATGCTAGACGAAGCAGGTGAAGACGGCAAAGTCTTGGCAGTGCCAACCGATAAGATTCTCTCCATCTACACCCAGTGGCAAAAGCCAGAGGATTTGAACCCCTTGAGACTGAAAACGATTGCACATTTCTTTGAGCATTACAAAGATTTAGAGCAAGGCAAGTGGGTGAAAATTATTGGTTGGGAAGGTCCAGAGTCTGCTAAAAAAGAGATCATGGATGGGATTGAGGCCTATAAAGCCAATCACTCTACAAAATAACAGATTGGTTTGTCTAAATGAGGCTGTTTGCAATTCCCCCTTTTAGGGGGGATCTTCTTTGTAAGTCTTCCATATAATTTTCGATTCCCTGTTCTTCTCTTTGCAGAAAGTTTTTAACTGCATCGGCAAATGAGGGATGTACCAAATAATGAGCACTACTGGTTCGCGTGGGCATTAAAGCTCTGGCCATTTTGTGCTCTCCTTGGGCACCACCTTCAAAGCGAGCGATTTTGTTTTGTATGCACCACTCTATTGGTGCGTAGTAACAGGCTTCAAAGTGTAAGCAGTCAACCCTTTGTAAAGCGCCCCAATACCGTCCATAGGCGATACGGCCTTCGGATGGGTTTTCTGAATCTAGGGTCTTTGCATCTGATAGAGCAACTAAGCTGCTAGCTATTTTTGTTCCATCCTCCTTGATTGCAATAAAAAGGACCCAGTTCTCAGGCATAGTCTCCTTCATGCTCTCAAAGAAAGCAGGAGTGAGGTAGGGTGAGTTTCCGTGCTCATAATAGGTTTGTTCGTAGCAGGTGTAAAAGAACGCCCAATCCTCTGCATTGATTTGAGCTCCATGCTTTGCGATAAAGTGGATCCCCGCCTTGGCAACCTTTGATCTCTCTTGTTTGATCTTCTTCCTTTTCTCTTGATTGAGGCTACTCAAGAAATCGTTAAAGTCGGTGTATTCTGAGTTTTGCCAGTGAAACTGTACAGTGTGTCTGAGCAGAAGATCGTTATCTGCACATGACTTTAAATCAGGCTGTGCGCCAAATAAAAGATGAAGCGATGAGAGTTCCTGCTCTTTAACCCACGCCTTAATTACTGTTACGAGTAACTCTCTTGTTGGCTCATCTATCGCCATTAACCTGGTACCTGGGACCGGTGTAAAGGGGATAGCGATCAAAGCTTTAGGATAGTAGGCAAGCCCGTGTTGCTCATACGCACTTGCCCATGCCCAGTCAAATACGAATTCTCCGTATGAATGAGCTTTTAAATAAAGTGGACATGCAGCAATCAATTCCCCCGCGTTTTTGATAGTTATGAACCTTGGGGTCCAGCCTGTTTTTGTGGTGGCACTTTTGCTCAGCTCCATGGCTCTCAAGTACTCAAGCTTCATGAAGGGGGTAGGTTGCGCCTGTATTTTTAGGAGTTCATTCCACTCAAAAGCATCAATTTGTGAAGTGCTATGGTGCACTTGGATGTCATAATCGAGATTGTTTTCTGAGGTGTTTGACATGTTTGTTTATTTCTAACGCAAGGCTTAGCTTTTGTACGCTGGATTTAGATTTTGTACCAACATTGCGTGAAAATTGTTTTAAATTTAGTTTTTAACTGGGTACTTGATTAAATTATGACGCTTGAACTTGAAAAAATTTGCGTGGCACAACTCAACTTTGTGGTTGGAGATATTCAAGGCAATGCAAAAAAAATCATTGATTCAGCCAAAAATGCCTATAAAAGTGGTGCCAGGTTGGTTCTAACCCCAGAGTTATCTCTTTGTGGATATGCCTGTGAAGATTTGTTTCTAAGACCCTCGTTTATCAAAGCTTGTGACGATGCACTTGATCATATTTGTTTAGAACTTGCGACTCTTAAAGATTTATTTGTCATTGTTGGACACCCAACTGGGGGAGACTTAAGGACTCGCTCAGTCACAACACCCAAACGGCAAAATAGAGCAAGTGTGCTCAGTGAGGGGAAAATTATTGCACACTATGCAAAAAGAGAATTGCCCAATTATCAAGTTTTTGATGAGAGAAGGTATTTTGAGCCAGGAATTGAGCCCTGTGTGTTTGAGGTCTTAGGCGTCAAGATCGGGATTTTAATTTGTGAGGATGCGTGGTTTGAGGGGCCCGCACTCTCTGCGCTTGAATGCGGAGCGCAGTTGCTACTGGTGATGAACGCATCCCCCTTTCACGTGGGCAAAGGAGCTGAGCGTGAGAAAGCAATGAGCACTCGCGCCTCACAAACTAAATTGCCCCTAATTTATGCTCACCTCGTTGGTGGACAAGATGAGGTTGTGTTTGAGGGAAGATCTTTTGCTGTAGATTCACGGGGCAATTTGGTAGGACGCGCTAAAAGTTTTGAAGAAGAACTTTATGAAATACGTCTAAGCCTTGGTGACTTGAATAATTCAGAGTCAACATCTACATCTATTCAAATTCGAGGCACCATTGAGCCTGAAAGCACTGAGGAGCATGACCTGTGGCGTGCGCTTGTGATTGGGGTAAGGGACTATATTCATAAGAATAGATTTCCGGGTGTACTGCTCGGATTATCTGGCGGCATAGATTCTGCCTTGGTGATGGCAATTGCAGTGGATGCGCTCGGGGCTGATAAAGTTCGTGCAGTCATGATGCCGTCTCCCTACACCGCAGAGATCAGTTGGTTGGATGCCAGTGAGATGGCAAAGAGGCTAGGCGTGAAGTATGACGAAATTAGCATTAAGCCTGAATTCGAAGCTTTTTTAAGCTCCATGAAAAATGAATTTGATGGTCTCCCTATTGACACAACTGAGGAAAATATTCAAGCTCGTATCAGAGGTACCATGCTGATGGCGTTGTCTAATAAAGGTGGATCCATCGTTCTCACAACAGGCAATAAGAGTGAGATGGCGACTGGTTACTGTACTCTTTACGGAGACATGGCGGGCGGATTTGCAGTGATCAAAGACGTTGCCAAGACTATGGTCTTCAAACTCGCGAGGTGGAGAAACGAGAACGACCCCTTTGGGCAAGGCAAAAATCCTATTCCTGAGAGGATCATAACGCGCCCACCTAGTGCGGAGCTAAGACCCGATCAAAAAGATCAAGACAGTTTACCCCCCTACGAAGTGTTAGACGCGATCTTAGAGCGCTACATGGAACAAGATATGGATGTTGATCAAATAGTTCGTGCTGGCTACAAACAAGAGGACGTTGAGCGCGTAACCCATTTGATAAAAATTAGCGAATACAAAAGAAGACAATCTCCTATAGGGATTCGTATTACGCACAGAAGTTTTGGGAAAGACTGGCGATATCCGATTACGAACCGCTATAAAGGGTGATGAGTCGCTTGGAAACGATTGCGTCTATCAGTTGACGCCGCTCAGATTAAGGGGCAATTGGATTCGCTGGCAATTACCAGGCTTCATACAGCGGATTTAATTATTTACCGCTACATGAGCATCCCTCGCATTTAGTCCATTTAGTCCATTTAGTCCATTTAGTCCATTTAGTCCATTTAGTCCATTTAGTCCATTTAGTCCATTTAGTCCATTTAGTCCATTTAGTCCATTTAGTCCATTTAGTCCATT
>CAIWAO010000040.1 GCA_903910745.1 uncultured Burkholderiales bacterium | reverse complement strand
CGAGATCGAGTAATGTGACTGGAGTTCAGACGTGTGCCTTCCGATCTCTTTAATAAAACTGTTCTATTCTCGGTTATTTTAAAATCATTGTCATAAAAATTTTACAATAGTGTCCAAATACCTGGAATATTTCCTCAACCATTATCAATTAATTCATTAAAAATATGCATAAGCTGGTACTTATCCGTCACGGGGAATCAACTTGGAATCTTGAAAATCGTTTCACTGGGTGGGTAGATGTTGATTTGACCGAAAAGGGTGTGACTCAGGCACTGTTCGCGGGTCAAATTCTTAAATCCCATGGGTTTACCTTTGACATCACGTATACAAGTGTCCTAACTCGGGCCATTCACACGCTATGGAAAGTCCTGGACGGGATCGAGCGGCCTTGGTTACCTGTGGTGAACTCTTGGCGGCTCAATGAGCGCCACTACGGCGGACTTCAAGGACTGAACAAGGCGGAAACGGCGCAAAAGTACGGGGACGATCAAGTCTTGGCCTGGAGACGCAGTTACGATATTCCACCCCCTCCAATGGCTGAGGAGAATGCTCAACTAGAGAGATCTGATCCTCGCTACGCTCGACTAAAGTCAGATGAATTCCCACTCACCGAATGCCTTAAAGACACTGTTGCAAGAGTATTACCACTTTGGAATGAGTCTATTGCCCCTGCACTAAAAGCGGGCAAAAAGCCAATGATCGTGGCACACGGCAACTCTATTCGCGCTTTGATCAAGTACTTGGACAATGTTTCTGAGAAGGATATTGTTGGCCTGAACATACCAAATGGCGTTCCACTTGTGTATGAACTTGATGCCGAACTCAAGCCCATCAAACATTATTTTCTTGAAAACTAAACCAAACCGCTTTAATTCTAAATATTCAAGGCTTTTCGTCGGCTTTTGCAAAAAACCCAATAAACCTCATTATTTCAAGCTATTCCTCATGAAGACCGGGGACGAACTTGTGGGCTGAGTTAAAATGATAGAGTCTGGTAATTTTTCTTTTCCAGTACTTCCATTAGAGGCATCATGGGTCAAAAAATCAAAATATTAGGTTGGTTAAGTATTGGAATTGTTGCGGGAGCACTGACAACGATCTCTTTGCAAACCGTTGCACGCGCCAACATGACGCCATTGCCCCTGGAAGAGTTGCAACAATTGGCCGCCGTATTTAGCATGATCAAGTCTGATTATGTCGAGCCTATTGATGAAAAGAAATTGATTACGGATGCAATCTCCGGAATGGTCTCAAGCTTAGACCCTCACTCACAGTATTTCGACAAAAAGACTTACAAAGAATTTAGAGAAGGTACGACAGGTAAATTCGTTGGTGTGGGTATTGAAATCACAATGGAGGACGGTCTTGTTAAAGTTGTCACTCCCATTGAAGGCTCACCTGCTGATCGCGCAGGGATGAAGACCAATGACCTGATCACTAAAATAGATGACACTGCAGTTAAGGGTTTAACACTTAATGAAGCGGTGTCTCGCATGCGAGGAGAGCCCAAGACTAAAGTGGTTTTAAATATTTTTAGAAAAGATGAAAATCGCTCCTTCCCTGTCACTATTGTTCGCGAAGAGATCAAAACCATTAGCGTCAAAGCAAAAGAAGTTGAGCCCGGCTATGTGTGGGTAAGACTTAGCCAATTTCAAGAACGTACTGTTGATGATTTCTCACAAAAACTGATAGCAATTTACAAAGAGGATCCCAACCTTAAGGGTGTTGTATTAGACCTAAGGAATGATCCAGGGGGGTTATTGGACGCAGCTGTTGCCATCTCAACAGCGTTTTTACCAGATAACGCAACTGTTGTATCTACCAACGGTCAAATGGCTGACAGTAAGTTCACCTTTAAAGCGTCCCCTGAATACTATCAACGCAGATCTAACGACGATCCAATCAACCGCTTGAGCAGCGCAACACAAGGCACATTCAAGAAAATAAAAATGATAGTGCTTGTTAATGAAGGATCCGCCTCAGCAAGTGAGATCGTTGCCGGAGCTTTACAAGACCACAAACGTGCAACCATTATGGGCAGTCAAACATTTGGCAAAGGCTCCGTTCAAACGGTTCGTCCACTTGGCCCAGATACAGCGCTCAAGATAACAACAGCCAGGTACTACACTCCAAGTGGTCGCTCCATCCAAGCCAAGGGTATCGTACCTGATGTGTTAATAGACGACACTTTGGAAGGTAGCCCGTATGCGGTTCTGCGTACGCGGGAAGCCGATTTAGATAAGCATTTAAACAGTGGGCAAGGCTCTGAGATCAAAGACCCGGAGCGCGAGAAAGCAAGAGAGTTGGCAATCCAAAAACTCGAAGAAGAATCTAAGAAACCAGTTGCAGATCGCCGTCCACCTGAGTACGGCTCTGATAAAGATTTCCAACTGCAGCAAGCCCTCAATAAACTCAAAGGCTTAAATGTTGTTGTGAGCAAGACTCAAACTGAGCGTCCTGCTGAGAAAAAGGAGTAATCCCAGTTGAAAGATGATGAGTTGTTGCGCTATTCGCGCCACATCTTACTCAATGAGATTGGGATAGAGGGGCAAGAACAGTTACTGAACAGTCGAGCCCTAGTCATTGGTGCAGGAGGTCTGGGTTGCACTGCCGCTATGTTCCTTGCTTCTTCTGGTGTTGGCCATATCTCGCTTGTTGATGACGATCTAGTTGATCTCACCAACCTTCAACGCCAAATTGCGCATACAACTCAACGGGTTGGGCACGCTAAAGTGTCATCTTTGAAAGAGTCATTGCTCTTAATCAACCCAAATGTATCGGTCGAAGTATATCCAGAAAAGTGCACACCAGATTTACTTCAAAATTTATTAAATGCGCGCATCTCAATAAATGTTGTTTTAGACTGTACCGACAACTTTAAAACTAGACACGAGATCAATGCTGCTTGCACACAAAATAAAATCCCACTTGTAAGTGGTTCAGCCCTCAGGATGGACGGACAACTTACCAGCTTTGACACACGCTTAGCTCACTCACCCTGTTACGCCTGTTTATTCCCGGCAGAAGAAGCTCCCGTTGAGGAGAGCTGCTCAACTATGGGAGTATTTGCACCTTTGGTCGGTGTCATTGGTTCAGCCCAAGCTACAGAGGCTCTAAAGCTCCTCATGCACATGGGAGAGCCCATGGTGGGTCGACTTGCACTTTTTAATTCAACTCAATTTAAATGGACTGAAATCGGATATAAAAAAAATTCCACCTGTGTGGTCTGCTCGCAGCAAAAAACGCCTTAACAGGTAACAATCCATCCCTCTAAATTATCCATTTTGGGGTTAAGTCCAAAAAGTTTATGCCCAAGCTGCTTTTGTTTTAGGCCCCAAGCGGCTTGAACAGCGCACAACACCGCGTCCAATGAATCTCCACTTGCGTCGTCTATCAACTCCCGCTCCAAAGTCTTGGAGAGTGTGACCTTGATTCCCAAGGAGTGTCCGCCAAGTTTTAATGCCTTAATGATTTTCTCCCTAGCCTTTAGACGGTCCTGATTTTGTTTACTTTTATCATCGCTTTTATAACTTTGATGAGCAACGATCTCCCTGGCCAATTGTCCTGGATAGGCCTCTAAGCCCACTTTAGTTTTCTCCCCCTTAAAAAGACCAGGTAAAGTAACTTGGGCATTAATCAAAACAGGTAGCCCGGCGTGAAGCATATACGCCACTGGTGGATTAACCCATTTCATAGATGGACTAGATTTTGCAATAAGATCCGTTGACCTATGAGCGAATTTTGATCCAACAGGTCTTTTAGAACAAAAGTCCCTAAATATTTCTCTAATCTCACTTCTCTCCAAAGAAGTGTAATGTTTTATACATTCAAGCCAGTTTATTGGCCAATTAAGCGCAACGACCAGTTCTCTTGGTAAACCAAATGGCATATCAAACCCGCCAACCCAAGGTGCAGACAAAAAGTTTGAACCCTCTGTCAGTAATTTCTCAAACTCATTTAAAGATTCAATTTTAAGTAACCTGTTGATCTTTAAGTCTGAGATGTCTAAATTATCCTTCACACTTGCTACAGCAAATGTGATTGGCTTAGATCGCGTGGGCCGACTCGTAAAATCGCATCCTATGATCGTTGTCATACACTCTGGCTCTTGAATGCAAAAAATTTTCTAACGTTTAAGAACCACTTTAATTTCTTCCTGGAATCAGAGACAAAAACTCCCTACGCAAACTAGCATCATTTAAGAAAGCACCGCGCATCACAGAATTAAGCATCTTGCTATCGTTCTCTTTAACCCCCCTCCAAGACATACAAAAATGACTTGCTTCCATAACAATGGCAAGTCCATCTGGTTTGGTTTTAGATTGGATCAAGTCAGCGAGTTGGATAACCGCTTCTTCCTGAATTTGAGGGCGAGACATGACCCAATCGGTCAGACGTGCATATTTGGATAATCCAATCACATTGGTTTTTTTATTCGGCAATACACCAATCCAAATCTTTCCAATTACTGGACAAAAATGATGACTACAGGCACTTCGCACAGAAATGGGGCCAACAATCAGAAGCTCATTTAGATTCTCAGCATTAGGGAATTCTGTAATTACAGGAGGAGCAACGTAGCGACCTTTGAACACCTCGGTCAAAAACATTTTGGCCACTCGCCTTGCAGTTTTACCCGTGTTGTGATCGTTCTCAGTATCAATGACCAAACTATCAAGTACGGTTTTAAATTTAGTCTCAACCTCGTCAAGCATTTTCTCAAGATCCCCTGGATCCAAGAACTCAGCGATGTTGTCATTGGCGTGGAAACGTTTGTTTGAAGCCTTGATCTTTTCTCTAATCTTGACAGATACGGGAACGCCACTTTGGTTATCTACATCACTCATTTTTTGTCTAGTTTAGTTATTTCCCTCAATCTTACCAGTAGTTGATTTCCACAACAATTCAGGGGCTAAGAGCAATTCAAGGACCTCGCTTATCTAGTGAGATTGATTTTCGGGGATGTTCTCTTATATAAAATTTACTACATTTAAATTTTTAATTCACTATTGAATTTATTTAAGACTTAAGCGTTGAATTATCTTAATAAATTTGATAATGTTTTCCGGATATAAAAATTGCCAACTTCATCAGCCAAAAAGATAGTTTATCCAAAAATCTATCACTGACACTTCGGTTGCAGTACTTGGCTTTATCAACAAAAACGCCTCCAATTGAAATGGCTTTACTTAGTTGATCTTTTAACTGCCGATTAAAGACAACGTCTTTAATCACTAGATTAGCCTCCCTTGCCAATAATAAACTTAAGGGATCTAAATTTGAAGACCCCACTGTGGACCAAGTATTATCTACACATGCAACCTTTGCATGTAAGTAAGTTAACTGATACTCCACAATTTTAACGCCAGCTTCAAGTAGTTTTCCGTATATCTGTCTCGCTGCCCTATAAGGCAAAACAAACTCATAATGTCCTTGCAATAACAAAGTTACTGAGACACCTCGTTTCGCGGCATTGATGAGGGAGTCAACCATTTTGTCTTGAGGTAAAAAAAATGCGCTTGCAATACATATATCGACTCGTGAACGATCAATTGCTTTGATATATGCATTTGCTATGCTGTTGCGGTGCAAAACATTGTCTCGAAGCACCAAACTACAGTGCCTAGAGAGGCTTCGTCGCTTAAATCGTTTTTTAGTGAGTTGGTGTTTAACGTTTTGATAGTTCAGTACAAAATTATTTTTTGATATCATTCCTTTAACCGTACCCACCAATCCAGTTTGCCTGAGCTCTTGGACTAAATCTAACCTGTACCAAGTTCGTTGCATTTCTTTTAAAATATCATTAACACAATACCCAATTATCTGAACCGCAAAGTCTAGTCTTGACTCCGGCATTAAACTTTGAGTATGCGGGTTATAGTGATCATCAAGAATATTTATGCCCCCACAAAAACCAATAACTTGATCAATCACACACAGCTTCCTATGCAGTCTTCGCCAACGACTCGGAAACCAAAGCGCACCTGGGCCAACAGGATCAAATACTTTGAATTTCACACCTGAGCTTTGCCACCTAATTTGCCAACCCAAAGGAATACTGGGCGTGCCAACGCCGTCAACTAACACGTAAACACAAACGCCTTTCTTAGCCGCATTTTCAAGCGCTTGTGCAACAGATAACGACCCTTCGTTAAAATCAAAAATATATGTCTCTAGTCTAATCTCCAGCTTTGCATGCATGATTGCATCTATCAATGCTGGAAAGTATTCATCCGAGCCTTGCAGCAAGTTCACTTGGGAATTTCTCACATTCTTAACCCAGAGTCAACGAGCCCATTTTTAGTAAATTCAACGACCAAAGGTAAATGGTCTGACAAACGCCCCCAATGTCCACCACTGGGGACATAGGCACTCGTTGAGACCAATCCTTTGGCATAAACATAATCAAGCTCTAGTAAGGGAAGTTTGGAGGGAAATGTAAGCATTCGCTTGTGTATTTGCTGTCCACTAACAGAGGCTTTGCTCGTCGTCGAGCGCGATATCAAATTCAATCCAATTTTATTCATCAACGGAATTAGTGAATTACTCCAATCGTTGAAATCCCCCGCCACCAAAACAGGTTCACCTTGAGAAATTTTCCTTTCTAAATAATCTCCTAGTCGCTGTATCTGTCTTTTTCTGCTATTTGCAAATAGCCCTAAGTGCAGGACAATGACGTTAACCCACACTTTATTTATATCTATCACCACGTGCAGCAAACCCCTTTGTTCAAGAGCATGATCGGACATGTCTAGGTGATGATGCGAAACGATAGGCCATTTTGAGAGCAATGCGTTGCCATGTTCACCGTGTTTAGTCGTTGCATTCGTTTTATAAACGGAGAAATATCCAGGTGGAGCCAAGTACTCAGTTTGATTTGTATTTGGCCAATTCTTGAAACTCTTAGCATGTTTGGTGTTAAATGCCCTGACCTCTTGCAGACAAACGATATCAGCATTTAAATGCTCGATGGCGGCTCTTAGATTGTGAATTTCTAAGCGTTTTGCTGGTCCTATGCCCTGCACACCTTTGTGGATGTTATAGGTTACCAAACGTAGATGCGATCCAGGTAAGTGAGGAACTGGACTTAGTCTTAATATCATTTTATGATCTTAACAGTATCGACATGATCGCTGAACACGTCGTTGATTTACCCTGATGATAGGGCTAGGCCTTGGGTTCTATATAAATTTAATCTAATTTGATTGAAAATCAGGCGTTGGGTAAATTGAGCCAGTCCGTCATAGCCTTAGCCACAGCCTGAGGGGCCTCCATGGTACACATGTGCCCTGCTCCAGATATTTCACACCAAGTAGGCTGATTGGGCATTAAATTAGCCATATCACGATGCTGCTTAACGGGAGACCATGAATCAAACTCTGTACAAAGCACCAAGGTCGGTACGTTCAAAGTTTTCAAAACTGGTGTGCCATCAGGACGGTTCAAAAGTGCGGCGATCTGGTGTTTGAATATATCAACGCTCTTTAGTTTGAACATATCAATAATAGTTTGAATAAAGGGCTCATCGCTCAAGCGAGTTGGCGCAACCATTGCCTTAACCCAAGTTCTAGCCATTGCCTCTACACCCTGATCAATTGCAATTTTGAGTAAATCATACCTGGTTTGCATTTCTTTTGCGCCCACCTCTGAGTCAGGTCGAGGCAGATAACCGGTATTCATCAGTGCAACACGGCTTACTCTTTCTGGGGCTTGCCTAATTACTTCAAGCGCGATACGGCCCCCCATGGAGTGTCCTGCCAATGCGAACTTGTTAGGCGCTTGTCTAAGAATATTTTTCGCCATAACCGACAAAGAGTCTGCTCGACCATGGTCCACCACTTTGCAATCGTGTGTTTTGGATAAATCTTCCAAAAGAGGAATCCAAACTGTCTCATTGCACATAAGACCCGGAAGCAAGAGTAACGATTCTTTAGACATTAAAGTCCCAAGCTAGTTATAGGCTTAACAAGTTTCATCACTCTAGTTCACCAACGCTTATCAATTTACTTGAGTTGCTTGAACTGTTCTTAAGCGAATATGTAACTCACGCAACTGCTTTTCATCAACAGGACTTGGTGCTTGTGTTAACAAACATTGTGCTCTTTGGGTTTTGGGGAACGCAATCACATCTCTTATAGACTCTGCACCCGTCATTAAAGTAACAACACGGTCCAAACCAAAGGCCAAACCGCCGTGTGGAGGTGCTCCATACTGGAGCGCATCCAACAAGAACCCAAACTTAAGTTGAGCTTCTTCGGGAGTGATTTTTAAGGCATCAAAAACCTTTTGTTGTACATCGGCTCTATGAATACGAACCGATCCACCACCAATCTCCCATCCGTTTAAAACCATGTCATAGCCCTTAGCAATACATTTCTCTGGGGCAGTCACCATCCAGTCCTCGTGACCATCTTTAGGGGCTGTAAAAGGGTGATGAACAGCGGTAAATCTTTGAGCTTCATCATCAAACTCAAACATTGGGAAATCAACCACCCAAAGTGGAGCCCATCGGTCTTCAAATAATCCATTTTTCTTACCCAGATCGCTGTGTCCAATTTTTAGACGAAGTGCTCCAATTGAGTCGTTCACAATCTTAGCCTTGTCAGCACCAAAGAAAATCAGGTCTCCGTCTTTTGCCCCAGTTCGTTCCAAAATAGCTTGAATGGCTTGGTCGTGTAGGTTCTTAACTATGGGGGACTGCAAGCCCTCTTTTCCTTTACTGATATCCACAACTTTGATCCAGGCCAATCCTTTGGCACCGTAAATTTTTACGAAGTCTGTATATCCATCTATCTCGCCTCGAGAGAGTTCGGCCCCCCCTTTTACGCACAAACCTACGACACGTCCGCCCTTAGCATTTGCCGGGGCAGAGAAGACTTTGAAATCAACATCTGCCATGACATCTGTGAGTTCGGCGAACTCCATCTTCACTCTTAAATCTGGTTTATCTGAGCCGTATAGTCGCATACCATCAGCGTAGGTCATAACGGGGAATTCACCTAAATCTACATTCAATGCCTTCTTAAAGACTGAGTCGATCATCTTTTGGAATAATTCTCGAATCTCCTCCTCCGTCATAAAAGAAGTTTCAATATCAATCTGAGTGAACTCTGGCTGCCTATCAGCTCTTAAGTCTTCATCTCTAAAACATTTCGTAATTTGATAGTAGCGATCGAAGCCAGCCACCATCAAAAGTTGCTTAAATAACTGTGGAGACTGTGGCAGTGCAAAAAACTGTCCATCATGAACGCGACTGGGTACGAGGTAATCTCTAGCGCCCTCAGGAGTACTTTTGGTAAGCATCGGTGTTTCGATATCGACAAAACCGTTGCTGTCCAAAAATTGTCTAATTTGCATAGCAACTTTATAGCGCAGCATTAAGTTGCGTTGCATATAAGGCCTGCGCAAGTCCAAAACTCGATGGGTCAGACGAGTGGTCTCTGAGAGATTGTCATCATCCAATTGAAAAGGAGGCGTTACAGAGGGGTTTAAAACTGTAACGGCGTGCGCGAGGACTTCAATGTGTCCGCTTTTCATTTGCTCATTTACTGTGCCCTCTGGCCTAGCACGAACGAGACCGACGACTTGAACACAGAATTCATTTCTCAAATCTTCAGCCACTGCGAAGGTGTCAGCGCGGTCTGGGTCGCAAACGATCTGCACATAACCCTCCCTATCACGAAGATCCACAAATATTACCCCTCCGTGATCCCGACGTCTATTTACCCAGCCACAAAGGGTTACCTCCTGACCAATGAATTCTTGTGTTACGAGTCCGCAGTAGTGTGTTCGCATCGCCATTTAATATTCTCTTTAATAATCTTAAAAATTGAACGCCTCAAAATTTGAGGGATGTTTCTGAATTGACCGCCTCAACACCATCGGGGGCTACAGAGCCCATGGATATGATGTAGGTCAAGGCTTGATCAACGCTGATATCAAGCTCTATGATTTCGGATTTGGCCACAATCAAGAAAAATCCGCTTGTTGGATTTGGTGTTGTAGGCACATAGACGCTCACAAACCCATGCCCCAATTTTGACTCAATCTCTCCCGAGGGCTCTCCAGTTTGAAAGGCTACAGTCCAAGAACCCTCTCTTGGATATTGGACTAGTAAGGCCTTCCTGAACGCGTTACCGTTGCTGGAGAAAAGCGTGTCAGATACTCTTTTGACACTGACATATATTGTTTTAAAAATTGGAATTCTTGCAAATATTTTGCCCCATTGATTGAGCCACCATTTACCAACAACGTTGGAGGCAAAAGCACCAGATACCAAGAGTGTTAACACTACAGCAATTACACCAAGGCCATGTATCTTGGAGAGGTCATTAATGAAGTCGTTTGCATTGCTTTGGTCTGAGGCCATTTTTGATAAGCCTCCTAAAACACTACCAAGTAAGGCATCAAGAGATCCAACCAACCAACTCAGCAGCCAAACCGTAATGGTCAAAGGTAACCAAACAAGTAAACCGGCTAATAAATATTTTTTAAATGACATTGTGACTATTTACTGTTGGATGAATCAAAATTTTGTTTGAAAGGGCAGATTTACTAATGAACAAAATAAATATTTGATCAATGACATGCGCAACCAGGACTACAACTTGCTGCAGAAGAGGAGGATGCAACAGATGTTGAGACACTGGAACTGGAACTGGAACTCGGACTCGGACTCGGACTTGGGGCTGAGTTCGTTTGACTGGCGCTAGAGGACACGCTTTGATCTGCGGAAGTTGCACTGCCTGCACTAACTGCAGGGGTAGCACCTTCAGCGGGCGCTGTCGAGCCCCCGTTTTCTGGTGCAGGCACTGCAGGAGCAGTGTTATTCCCACCGTTTTTAAAATCTGTTGCGTACCAACCCGTCCCTTTTAATTGGAACCCCGGTGCACTAAGTTGTTTGCTCCATGTTTGCTGTCCACAAGCAGGACACTGTGTTTGTGGATTGTCTGAAATTTTCTGTAATACGTCCTTGGCATGGCCACAGGACCCACATTTATAGGCGTAAATGGGCATGATTTTCGATATATTTATGTTTAAAAACGACCCAAAATGAAGGAGTTAAGTGCAAAAGCAAAAATCGCCTGATCACTTTGTTCTAAAAAGCTAAATGAACTGGATTTAACCAAAGCTCCTTATTATAGTAGGCAACAATTAAATCGGGGCTCTTTCTCAGAATTCAATATGCACTAGGGCTCTAGCAAGCATAAGTGTCAAAAAAGGGAAATTAATCGCCTGCCACGACTAGACGGTGGTGCGTGGCGCGTGAGTTTTTAATCGCCTGTGGACCTAAGGAGCCGACAACCATACCAAAAATGGATGCCAATAATCCAACCAATTGAGCCGGGAAATTATCGCCTGCGGGTGTCAAGATAAATAGGAGCCAACTCACTACCCCAAAGACAATCGCAAACAGGGCTCCTTGAGTAGTCGCTCGCTTCCAATACAAACCAAATAAAAGCGGAATGAATGCTCCTACTAGTGGAATTTGATAAGCACCTGAGACCAACTCATAAATGGGCGTGCCTTGCATAACAATTGAGTATGCCAATACCAAAACGCTAAAAACCAGGACTGTAATTCTCATGGCTCGTAATTCGCTTTTATCTCCCGAGTAGGGGTAAATATTTCTCCAAATATTCTCAGTAAAAGTTACGCTGGGTGCTAAAAGGGTTGCGGAAGCGCAAGATTTAATTGCGGATAAAAGCGCACCAAAGAACAGTACTTGCATAATAAATGGCATTTTCTCCATCACCAAAGTAGGCAACACCTTTTGGGGATCTTGAGCGATTAAAAGCTCTGCTTGCTCGGGCATGATGATCAGAGCACTAACCACCAAAAACATGGGCACAAAAGCAAAAACAATGTAGAAAACACCTCCAATAATTGGTCCCCTTGTTGCAGAGTACTCGCTATCTGCCGACATCACCCTTTGAAACACATCTTGCTGGGGAATGGAGCCCAGCATCATTGTTAGGGCAGACGCAAAAAAGAACATATAAGACTTAAAGTCTGGCTCTGGTAATAGATGAAACATATTCCTAGAACTGGCCAGATTTATCACAGCAGACGCCCCCCCCGCCTGCTCTCCCGCAAAC
Organism: uncultured Burkholderiales bacterium; assembly: GCA_903910745.1. GTDB lineage: Bacteria > Pseudomonadota > Gammaproteobacteria > Burkholderiales > Burkholderiaceae_C > Limnohabitans. The sequence continues at coordinate 19,603 of CAIWAO010000040.1, read as the reverse complement.
ACCGCCAAAATAGCAAGTCCCAGCACCAAAATAATCATTTGTATGAAGTCAGTGATCGCAACAGACCACATCCCACCAAAAAGGGTATAAGCCAAAATAGAGATCACGCCGATGGTCATACCTAGGGGTAAGCTGATTAATTCTGCGGAGAGCACATTGAAAACCAATCCCAAAGCAGTCACCTGCGCAGAGACCCAGCCAAGGTAACTTAACATAATGATGACCGAACAGAAAATCTCTACTTCACGGCCAAAGCGCTCTCTAAAATAGTCACTAATAGTTAAGAGGGACATTTTGTAGAGCTTAGACGCGAAAAAAGCTCCAACTAGAATCAAACAAATACCAGCTCCAAACGGGTCCTCTATAACCCCCCCAAGTCCAGTATTCACAAATCTAGCCGGTATACCCAAAACAGTTTCAGATCCAAACCAGGTAGCAAATGTTGTGGTTATGATCATAGCGATTGGCAGATGCCTACCTGCGATGGCGAAATCTGCAGAGTTTTTAACCCTTTTGGCAGCTATAAGGCCAATGGCAATTGTGATCAGCAAATAAATTATGACCAGGGTGAGTAGCATTTTAATAAACCTTCATTTTGTTCAGAAAAATAATGAATAGTAAATTTTAAGTGGACTGAATCCAATACTGCATCAAAAGTATTCCCCCAACAAATCCGATCACGGCCCACATAAATCTTTGCATGAGTGAGTTGGTTTTGCGTTGTTCCTCAATCAAGCGGTTTAAATCAGACCTAAGTTGCTGGGGCGGGCTTTTAAGGAAATCATGAAACAATCTTGGCAAAGCGGGAAGTATCTTTGCGTAAAGTGGTGCTTCTGCTTTAATTTGCTCCCACAGTTTATGTGGCCCTATTTGATCGGACATCCATTTTTCTAAAAATGGTTTTGCAGTGCTCCATAAATCTAGCTCGGGGTCAAGTTGTCGACCCAAACCTTCAATATTTAGCAAAGTTTTTTGCAATAAAACGAGTTGGGGTTGTATTTCGACATGAAAGCGCCTTGAGGTTTGAAAGAGTCTCATTAAAACCAATCCCAGTGATATCTCTTTCAAGGGACGATCAAAATAAGGCTCACACACCGCTCGAATCGCCGTTTCAAGTTCGTTTACTTTGGTCTGTGCAGGCACCCAACCAGACTCAATGTGCAACTCGGCCACTCTTTTGTAGTCTCTTCTAAAAAAAGCTGTAAAGTTTTGAGCAAGGTACTCTTTATCAAATTCAGTCAAAGTCCCAACAATCCCGAAATCAAGAGAGATATAACGCCCCAAAGTCTCAGGCTCTAAGCTGACCTGGATATTTCCTGGGTGCATATCAGCATGAAAAAATCCGTCCCTAAACACTTGTGTAAAGAAAATCGTCACCCCGTCTTTTGCCAGTTGAGCGATATCTACGCCGGCCTTTACAAGTCGGTCCACTTGGTTAATAGGTACGCCCTTCATCCTTTGCATCACAATCACATCGGTGTGGCAATAATCCCAAATCATCTCGGGTATGAGTACCAAATTAAGACCTTCCATATTTCTTCTAAGCTGGGCTGCGTTTGAGGCCTCCCGTACCAAATCGAGTTCATCATGCAAGTGATTGTCAAACTCCTTTACAACTTCTTTGGGCTTCAGTCGTTTGCCATCCTCAAACAATACCTCCAACCACCCAGCCATCATCCTCATGAGGTCTAGATCTTTTTCAATCACGCTCAGCATGCCTGGTCGAAGTACTTTGACAGCTACCTCTCGGGTTCCACCATCTTTGAGTGCTATGGTTGCAAAATGTACCTGTGCAATAGATGCGCTCGCAATAGGAGTCCTATCAAACTGGAGAAAAATATTTTCAATCTTGCGTCCAAACGATTTCTCAATCGTTGCCACCGCAATATCAGAATCGAAGGGAGGAACACGGTCTTGCAACTTAGCGAGTTCATTTGATATGTCCTCCGGCAAAAGATCCCGTCGAGTAGACAAGACTTGTCCAAACTTCACAAATATAGGGCCAAGGTGTTCTAATGCTTGCCTAAGTCTGACCGCTCGGGGTGAGCTTAAATTCCTACCCAAAGTCAAAACTTTAATAATGACTCTAAGCCCTGGCCTTTTAAAACTCGAGAGAACAAGTTCATCTAAGCCGAACCGAAAGACGATCCATAATATAAAAACAGTTCGGTAAATCCTGCTCATTTTTAAAACTTATTAGCCGTTGTACTAAAAGAACCAGAGTTACCTGAAGAATTAGGCCTTAAGGACTGGAGACCCATCTTGACTGTATTGACAAAATCCTTCAAAGCGTTTGAGCATTGTTTACCTGTTAATACAAGAAATCTTGCTATCTCATCTCCAAAAAGTCTTGATAAATCAGACTCGACGTCCCATCTCACATGATCGATAAGCCAATTCACCTCTGCGGCGAGTTGCACATCGCCCTCAATACGAATAGGTGGTTTATCGCCTTGAGAGAGTGTTTCAAGAATGGTCAACGGTGAGCTCTCATTGATATTTAAAACCAAATCCGCTAATCCGTGCATCGTGCTGACCCGCTCAACAAGCCCAGCAGGCGTAAAAGACAAACGCATTTCAAGTTGGTTCCATCTGAACTCAACAGTTTTACCTCTTTGTCTTTTAAGTCGTTCTACGGCAACTGATTCTTGCTTTAATACGTGATTTAAAAATAAAACAATTTTTTGCTGCCCCTCATCCATCAACCAAGTTGGAGGGGTGAGCCCTAAAACAACTCGCTCTATCCGCAGGGCAAGTTCTTTTAATGTCTGAAATGGATCCATAAAGCGTCCTTTTTAATGCTAGCGCATCTCTTACAAATTTTACTGAAGTGCCTGTACGCCGCAGACCAACCACCCAGAGGATCCGTCTCTTTGTTTAGACATGCTCCAGACCTCTCTAAAGGAGTTAGGCCCTTGAGTTTGATCCTCGCGGATGAGTCCTGAGAACTCCACACTTGCCATATACACATTTTCCAACTCTTGAACACCAAGAAGCTCTGCTTGTAACGTAATCACTTCAGTTTTATTGTCATGACTATTTGAATGTTGTGCACGTTCACCAAGTTGCGATTTGATCTCGGAAAGCATTTGATCCGTAAGCATTGAATGCAGAGTCGCCATATCAAAGGTGTCCCAAGCAACTTGAAGGGCAAGAAACACCTGCTTTGCTGTACCAACAAATCCGCCCACATCAAAACCTTCAGGAACTCGACCGTAAATTGATTTGTAACTATTTTGCGAGCTACTGCTTACCAAGTCAGGTTCGCTAGCTACACCCTCCCATGGCCTGGCAGAGGCGTCATTGCCAACATTTTTGGGTTTGTACTGAGTAAACTGAATTGGATTATTTGGAGAGCCAAGCGTAGTAGATTGAGCTGAATTACCAAATCCAAACATGGACTGCCTAGCAGCAAAAGGCGCACCTGAGCTGAATCTGCGAATCATTAACAGCAAAATAGGCACTGCAAATATCATTAAAAAAATTCCGCCAATCCAAGACTCCATTTCCTCACCTATGCCCCAACCCATTGAATGCATCAGCCAAGATACTCCTATGCCGGTAGCAATACCTCCCAAGACGCCACCCAATATACTCCTTTGAGGGGTGGCAAGCGGGGTTTGCAAGGGAGGAGTTGAGTTGGGCGCCCGAGCAGGCACGCCCTGTTGGGCTTGCTGGGAAGAGCTGGGTACGGTTGCAGGATTAGAGGGCCCAACAGGTTTATTTGGCGATGAGGGGCCCACAGGTGCAACTGGGGTAATGGGGGATACAGGAGTTATGGGTGACACAGGTGTAGATGCTGCTGTATTGCCTTGTTTTACGGGAGCATTAGAAGGTGCCGCATTGGGTACGGAGATAGGAGCATGAGGGGGGGACTGCCCAATTGAGCGCCCCATTCCAAATCTTCTACCACCTTGTGCACTCAAAGAAAACAAAATCAACACAATTAGGATAGTCTTACGAGTCAGGGTGTTTTTATTATTCATATCAAAGTGGACTTCTCCATAACCAGATTAGGGTGTAATTCATTTTTTTATGGCTCAGTTGATTGTGAATAGTGACTAGAGAAATAAGAGCTCAACACTTTACACCCACATGAAGTGCAACCACTCCAGCAGATAAATTATGAAAGTCAACGTGCCCAAAACCGCACCCCTTCATCAAGGACTTTAAACTCTCTTGATCAGGATGCATGCGAATTGACTCAGCTAAATATTGATAGCTTTGTGAGTCCCCTGCAATCCATTGACCAAGTTTTGGCAGCACTTTGAACGAATACCAGTCATAAGCTTTGGAGAGAGGTTTGGCAACTTTTGAGAACTCAAGGACAAGCAATTGCCCCCCAGGTTTAAGGACTCTGGCCATCTCTTTAAGAGCCAGGTCTTTATGGGTCATATTCCTTAATCCAAACGCCACACAAACGTGATCAAAATAATTATCAGCAAAAGGTAAGCCTTCAGCATCACAAACAACTGTGGGAAGTAAGAAGCCCGAATCAGTCAGGCGATCACGACCGACCTTCAACATTGAAAAATTGATATCCGTATGAACGACCTGACCTAGTGAGCCTACTTTTTTTGCAAAGGCTTTCGCCATATCCCCAGTTCCCCCGGCAATATCCAAAACCTTGTCTCCAAGTTTCGGATTTGCGACAAGCAGGGTGTAAGCCTTCCATGCTCTGTGAAGACCGACTGACATCAGATCATTCATCACATCGTAGCGCTTAGCAACTGAGTCAAAAACGCCCTTTACAAACCGAGATTTTTCTTGCTCGTCTACTGTTTTAAAACCAAAGTGAGTATCAGCCATAATAAATTATTCTTAGTGATTACCGCACGCCTTACCAGCGTCATTTTTCATGGGAGAGTCCCTAGAGACTCCAGCTTTTTTTAGTTTCTCCTCGTACTGCGCCCACAAACTTGTTTGCTCCGTTGCAAGGTAATGCAAATATTCCCAGGAAAATATTCCACTGCTGTGCCCATCACTAAATGTGGGTTGTACTGCGTAATTGCCAACTGGCTCTAGTCCAACAATTTGGACCAAACCCTTACCCGTTTGAAGCACTTCTTGACCCGGCCCGTGACCCTGAACCTCTGCAGAGGGACTATAAACCCTCATCAACTCAAAAGATATTTTGTAGGACTTGCCGTCAGCGTAATCAAGTTGCAAATTTCTAGAGGTCTCATGGACTGTGATATCAACAGGAACAGGCGTTTTATGGGTCAAGCCAGCCATGATCTGAATCCGTTCAAAATATTAAAGAAGCACACGCTCAATGCCACCTGTGTTGGCGTTTTGAACATATTCAGACATCCAGTTTTCGCCTAATATTTTTCTGGCCATCTCAACCACAATGTAATCAGCCTCTAAGAGTCCATTTTGAAGGTCCTCTTTATAGCGGCTTAAACCCTGCAAACAGCTTGGGCAACTCGTTAAAATTTTGATATTTTCCTGTGGACCCTTTGAACCTTCGCCCTTCGTCATCATGGTTCTAAGCTTAGTCTCATCTTCCTTTAATTCCTCTTCTTTTCTAAACCTAATTTGGGTTGCGATATCTGGCCTGGTCACCCCTAATGTGCCAGACTCTCCACAGCATCTGTCAGATTTAAGAACTTGTGTACCAAGCAAACTTTTGACGGTCTTCATCGCATCTTGTTGCTTCATGGGTGAGTGACAAGGATCGTGGTACAGGTAGGATCCTTGTTGAGTATCGTTCAGAGAAATACCCTTTTCCATCAAATACTCGTGGATATCGAGTATTCGACAACCAGGAAATATTTGTCCAAATTCATAGGCCTGCAGCTGATCAAAACAGGTACCACAACTGACCACAACTGTTTTGATATCAAGGTAATTAAGTGTATTTGCTACTCTGTGAAATAACACTCTGTTATCGGTTGTGATCTTCTCTGCTTTGTCTTGTTGGCCTGAGCCGCGCTGGGGGTAACCACAACAAAGGTAGCCAGGGGGCAAAACTGTTTGAACTCCTGTATGCCAAAGCATCGCTTGCGTGGCAAGACCCACCTGAGAGAAGAGCCGCTCTGAGCCGCATCCGGGGAAATAAAAGACAGCCTCACTGTCAGACTGTGTCACTTTCGGGTTGCGAATGATTGGAACATAATTTCGATCCTCAATATCAAGCAATGCACGAGCAGAGCGCTTGGGCAAACCAGCGGGCATTTTTTTATTTACGAAATGAATCACCTGCTCTTTAATCGTAGGCAATCCAACCGTGGACTTTGGCTTAGCTGTTTGCTTTTTTGCAACGATCTTTAGCAAATCGTTAGCCCAGCGCTGCACCCTAAAACCGACATCAACCATTAGGGTGCGCATCACCTTAATAGTTTGAGGCTGTGTCGCATTCAAAAATAACATTGCAACTGCGTTGCCGGGTCTGAAACTCTTTTTACCCATTTTGCGCAACAAATTGCGCATGTTCATCGTTACATCACCAAAGTCAATCTTAACGGGACAAGGAGATTCACATTTATGGCAAATCGTACAGTGGTCAGCCACGTCCTCAAACTCTTGCCAATGCCTTATGGATACCCCTCTTCGCGTTTGCTCTTCATACAAAAATGCTTCAATTAACAAAGAGGTTGCAAGGATTTTATTTCTGGGGCTGTAAAGCAAATTAGCTCTAGGCACGTGGGTGGAGCAAACAGGTTTGCACTTACCACACCTCAAACAGTCCTTGATGCTGTCAGAGATAGCACCAATATCGGATTGCTGCATGATCAATGACTCATGCCCCATGAGCCCAAAACTCGGTGTATAGGCCTGCGTCAAATCAGCCGCCCTAATCTCAGAGTTGTCGGCCTGCAAGGTGGCAGGTGTACGGATAAGTTTGCCCGCATTAAAGCGACCGTGAGGGTCTATCCTAGCCTTGTACTGCGCAAAAGGCGCAAGCTCAGCATCACTCAAATACTCTAACTTTGTGATTCCGATCCCGTGCTCACCAGAAATCACGCCATCCAAAGATCTAGCCAACTGCATAATGCGAGATACTGCCGTATGCGCAGTTTGAAGCATGTCATAGTCGTCGCTATTGACCGGAATGTTTGTGTGAACGTTTCCGTCTCCAGCGTGCATATGTAGCGCTGCCCAGACTCTTGATTTCAAAATGGTTTTATGGATTTCAACGCACTTTTCAAAAATAGGCTCGAATGCTACCCCACCAAAAATATTTTGCAATGGCTCTTTTAGCTCTGCCTTCCAACTGGCTCTAAGGGTGTGATCTTGCAGTTGGGGGAAAAGTGTCGATATCCGCGCAAGCCAATCACTCCAGCGCGTACTTACAGTGGAAATCAAAGCACGAGCTTGTTCGAGTTTTTCCTCAAGTAACTCAGCAGATGCAACTTCATCCGAGTCCACTGCTTTGCCCAATGGTAAATTCCCGTTGTTTAAAAAATCGTTCAATGCGTCGCACAATGCAATTTTATTTTTTAGTGAGAGCTCTATATTGATTCGCTCAATACCGTCCGTGTACTCCGCCATCCTTGGCAAAGGTATCACCACATCTTCATTAATTTTGAACGCATTGGTGTGGCGGCTGATTGCTGCAGTTCGTTTCCGGTCTTGCCAGAATTTTTTTCTAGCCTCAGCACTAACGGCTACGAATCCTTCGCCACTGCGTAAGTTAGCAAGCCTCACAACCTCAGAAGTAGCTGCTGCAACCTTATCCGCATCATCCCCAGCTATATCTGCCAGCAAAACCATCTTGGGTAATCCACCCCGTTTGGATTTCGTTGTGTAGCCGACTGCTTTTAAATATCTATCATCCAAATGCTCCAGCCCTGCGAGAACAGATTTACCTTCTTTGCTTTGAGCAAACATGAAATCCCTGATCTCAACAATGCTTGGAACCGCATCTCTTGGGTGTCCAAAAAACTCTAGGCAAGCTGTCCTGGTAAAACTTGGCATGCGATGAACAATAAATCTGGCGCTCGTGATCAATCCATCGCAACCCTCTTTTTGGATGCCAGGGAGTCCGCTCAGAAATTTATCCGTGACGTCCTTACCAAGTCCGGATTTCCTAAAGGTTGATCCCTTTATGTCAAGACGCTCGGTGCGAACTGGAGTTACGCCGTCTGCTTGGAAGTAATTCAAATCAAAGCTTGCTAATTCAGCGTCATGAATTTTGCCCAAATTGTGATCAACTCTAACCACCTCTAACCACAACGCATCTGGAGTCACCATCCTCCAAGATGCTAAGTTATCAAGCGCAGTGCCCCATAACACTGCTTTTTTTCCGCCTGCATTCATGGCCACGTTGCCGCCTATGCAAGAAGCCTCAGCGGAGGTCGGATCTACCGCAAAAACAAAACCATTTTTCTCTGCGCAATCTGCAACTCTTTGGGTTACCACCCCGGCTTCGCACCAAATAGTAGGTACCTCATGGGTGAGCCCAGGCAGTTTGACCATCTGAACGTCAGACATGGACTCTAATTTTTCAGTGTTTATTACGGCACTATTCCACTTGAGCGGAATTGCCCCTCCCGTGTATCCAGTGCCCCCGCCTCTTGGAACGATGGTTAATCCCAGATCTATACAACCTTTGACTAAACCTGCCATTTCAGCTTCTGAGTCTGGGGTAAGTACAACAAACGGATATTCAACACGCCAATCAGTTGCATCGGTGACATGAGAAACACGACTCATGGCATCAAACTTGATGTTGTCTGTTTGGGTGTATTTTTTTAAATTTTTAAATGTTGCACGTCTTAAGGCTTGTACATCTCTAAAGCGGCTAGCAAAATCAACAACCGCCTGACGAGCTAGCCCCAAAAGTTCAATGACAGACTCATCACGCCCTAAATCCTCATTCGGAGTACGTCTTAACTCAATGGCATGAAGCCGATGGTTGAGTGCATCAATCAAGAGAGCACGCCTCTTTGGATTGTCTAACAAATCATCTTCTAAGTATGGATTTCTTTGGACAACCCAAATATCTCCTAATACCTCGTAGAGCATTCGTGCTGAACGCCCTGTTTTTCGTTCTCCCTGCAAAGACTCCAGGAGGCTCCAAGCCCTTGGTCCAAGCAGACGAATAACAATTTCACGATCAGAAAAGGACGTGTAGTTATAAGGTATCTCACGCAGGCGAGGCCCACTCTTCATTTCTGAAGCCATTTGTTGGAGGAAAATTGGTGCATTCATAGGTATAGTTAGATGTTACCGCAATGCACAATTCCCTTATAAATCAGTGATATCTGTAGCCTTAATTTTAAAGATTTTGATGGCAATAAAGGTATTTGGCTTAGAGGATCAATTCTTAGGCGACTTCTAAATTCACCTAAAAACCACACATTCGACAATTTAGTCTGATTTGATCCAACCCTTGACCAAAACCCATTGAGTGGCAGCAACACAGACAACCAAAGTCGCATAGGTATACATTTTTCCGTCTTCCCCAGTCATTATGATGCCACCCAATAAAACAGCACTGCCGACCAAAAAATTGATCAAAAACCGACCTAAAAGTCCCAATAATGGTTTTTGTAGGGTTGAATTGAATTTAAAAAATGAAACAAACAAGCCAATGAATAGGGCTGGTGAAAGTAAATTAACAATATAAAGGGTCAATGTAAGCATGTCCATCCACATAATTTTATAATGCATGGATGGCAGTCTGGGCTTTGGGCCTCAATCACATTTCCGCTCCACTCGATTTGCGTGGCCGCTTTGCCTTTGCCGTTGAACATTTGGGTCCAGTCTTATCTGGCTTGCTTAGCAACATGCAAGACCCAACTGAGGCAGCAATTTTGTCTACCTGCAACAGAACTGAGATTTACTGCGCCTCAGACAAGCACTCGCTACCTCAAACTATGGATTGGTTGGCTCATTCTGGGGGGGTAAGTGTTGAGACCCTTCAACAACACATTTATTTGCTTGAAGATGCTCAGGCCGCAAGACACGCTTTTAGGGTTGCCAGCGGGCTAGACTCGATGGTCTTGGGTGAGCCCCAAATACTAGGTCAAATGAAAGAAGCTGTGCGAGCCGCCCGCGATGTAGGGGCTCTTGGAACCACGCTGAGTCAAATGTTTGAGCGATCTTTCTCTGTTGCTAAGCTGGTGCGAAGTTCTACAGAGATTGGCGCACACTCAATAAGTATGGCGGCTGCGGCTGTTCGTCTGGCCTCCCAATTATTTGAAAACCTTGAAGATCAAAAGATTTTATTTGTCGGCGCTGGAGAGATGATTGAGCTTTGTGCCACTCACTTTGCTGCTAAAAATCCAACATCCATCACGATTGCCAACAGGACCATTGAGCGAGGTGAGCGCTTAGCTAGTCAATTTGGTGGCTCCACCATTGCCTTAGCTGAATTACCTGATCGTTTACATGAGTTCGATATCGTTGTGAGTTGTACCGCTAGTACGTTGCCTTTGATCGGCTTGGGCGCTGTTGAGCGCGCTTCAAAACAGCGCAAACGCCGCCCCATCTTCATGGTTGATTTGGCGGTTCCAAGGGACATTGAGCCAGAAGTGAAATCACTCTCGGATGTTTACCTCTACACCGTTGATGATCTCTCAACGGTTGTACAAAGTGGCTTGGCCAACCGCCAAGCAGCAGTTGCTCAGGCAGAGATCATCATAGACTCTGGTGTTGAAAACTTCGTCAGCTGGTTGGCCAGGAGAAATGAAGTCCCATTAATTCAGCAACTCAACACTCAAGCGGATATTTGGCGCGAGGCGGAGATACAAAAGGCACGCAAACTCCTTGCTAAGGGGGAGAGTATTGATCATGTTTTAGACTCCTTAGCTAAGAGTCTGACTCAAAAAATGCTACACGGTGCAATGACAGAGCTAAGACATTCGGACCCAAACTCGCGTGAACAAGCACACAGATCTATAGAAAATTTCTTCCTCCGCAGCTCCCGCTAGCTGCACGACTCCTTAACCAATTGCTATGAAACCATTTATGCGCTCGCAACTCGAGCGTTACTCTCAACGTCTTGAGGAACTGAACTTCTTATTGTCCAGGGAAGACATCATGAAAGATATGACTCAGTTCATGAGCCTGTCCAAAGAACACGCCGATGTCAGCGCAGTTTCTGCACCCTTTGAGCGGTGGAAACAACGCTGCGCAGACAAAGAGGAAGCTCAGTCGATCTTAGAAGAAAACTCCTCACTTAGCTCTGATACTCAAAACTCAGACTCAAATGAAATGTTTGAGATGGCCAAGGAAGAAATCGCCGCTGCAGATGTTGAACTAGAGCAACTAGAGGCACAACTCCAGCGCATGCTCCTGCCAAAAGATCCTGACGACATACGTCCTGCTTATCTAGAGATCAGAGCGGGTACAGGTGGGGACGAGTCCGCTCTCTTTGCCTCTGATTTGCTTCGCATGTACTCTCGCTACTCAGAGCGAATGGGTTGGCGTGTAGAGATGATGAGCGAATCTCAAAGTGAACTGGGTGGTTACAGGGAAGTCGTAATTCGTATTGAAGGTACAAACGTCTACGGCAGACTTAAGTTTGAATCAGGTGGTCACCGTGTCCAAAGAGTACCAACAACTGAAACTCAGGGAAGAATTCACACAAGTATGTGTACCGTTGCGGTATTACCTGAGCCCGATGAAGCAGTCGCAGTGCAGATTAATCCAGCGGATTTAAGAATTGACACATTTCGGGCTAGCGGGGCAGGCGGACAGCACATTAACAAGACCGACTCAGCTGTTCGCGTCACTCATCTACCCACAGGAATCGTGGCAGAGTGCCAAGATGACCGCTCACAGCACAGAAACAAAGCACGTGCGTTGCAAGTTTTATCAGCTCGACTTCAGGAAAAAGAGCGCTCTGAGCGCGCAGCCAAAGAGGCCGCCACTCGCAAAGGACTCATCGGTAGTGGGGACAGGAGCGAGCGAATTAGGACCTACAACTTTCCTCAAGGCCGCTTAACCGATCACCGAATCAATCTGACTTTGTACAAACTCACCTACATCATGGAAGGTGATATGGAGGAAGTCATCACTGCGCTTGAGCATGCCAGGCAAGCCGAGCAACTCGAAGAACTTGAGGTGGGTGGCTTATACAAGTAAGCATACAAAAGACTTGCCAATTTTGTAACAGACCTTCTATGCTTATTAAAGACGCTATCTCTTGGGCTATGTCACTTAGTTTGGAGAAAAACGATGTCCAAATTTTGTTATTACACGCACTTGGTCGAAGCACATTTGACAAAGCTTATTTAATTGCTCACGACCAAGACCCACTGTCTTCTAATATCTTTGAACAATTTTCTGAATTCATAACTCGAGCCCATCGCTCTGAACCCGTTGCTTACATCACTGGGCATAAGGAATTTTATGGCCTCAACTTTAAAGTAACTCCAGATACCCTGATCCCTAGGCCTGACACTGAAACACTTGTTGAATGGGCTATTGAGTGTTTAAAAACATTAAAAGTCCTTGGAAGACCTCCTCGAGTGCTCGACTTAGGCACCGGCACAGGATGCCTTGCCATCACCATCAAACACCACCTCCCTAGTTGCATAGTTTGGGCATCGGACATTAAAAATACGACATTAGAGGTCGCAAAACATAATTCAAAAGCACTCAAAACTGAGATTAATTTCCTAGAAGGTTCTTGGTTCAAGGCCTTAGAAGGCGAAACATTAAAAGATAATTTCGATTTAATTATCTCAAATCCACCCTACATCAAAGCCAACGACTCGCATTTGGCGTCCCTTACTTTTGAGCCTGAGCACGCACTTATCTCGGGGGCAGAGGGCTTAGACGATCTGAAAATTATTGCTTTGAATGCGCTAGAGCACCTCACTCCTGGGGGCTGGCTACTTGTGGAGCATGGTTACAACCAAGGGCTAGAGGTTCAATCCCTGTTGCACCAAAATGGCCTGATAGAGGTGCAAAGTCGCCATGACATTGCGGGAATCTGCAGGTGCACTGGTGGACAACGCCCAAAAATGGAATAATACGGCTTTTAAAACTTTTTTCAGACTGCGGAGAGTCTTCTATGAGCGATGTTCACCAACAAATCGATGACCTTATCAAAACCAACGATATCGTTCTTTTTATGAAAGGCAATGCCAGCTTCCCAATGTGCGGATTCTCTGGTCGCGCAATCCAACTGATCAAAGCCTGTGGTGTAGATACTCACAAACTTAAGACTATCAATGTATTAGATGAGCCAGATATTCGTCAAGGCATCAAAGAATACAGCAATTGGCCAACCGTGCCACAGCTCTACGTCAAAGGTGAGTTCATTGGAGGCTCTGACATTATGACTGAAATGTTTGAATCGGGTGAGTTACAAAAGGTACTGGTTTCCTAACCTTTTTAACTTGGCCCCTTGTGGATGGTCAATTTTTCAAATTGGCTAACAAAACTTAATGCTTAATGGGGACTGATGAATCAACATCAGTCCCTTTATTGTTCTGGGCTCCAGTAAACTCTTTTCAAAAGCACTGTCCGAGCATAAGTGGTGTCTTGCGTGTTGCCGTTGTAGCGGCCTAAGGCTTTAACCAACTCCTCGTTTTCTAAATCCAAGTAATGTCGAAGAATCACACACCCAAATCTTATGTTTGTTTGCAAATGCAGTAATTTAGCGCTTGGCCTAAGCAGATCAAGCCGGGTCTCTTGAGGGCCGTTTTCAGGAGCAATCTTAGCAATTTGTGACTCAACCTTAGAAACCCAAAAAGGCATCACCTGCATATACCCAACCGCACCGGCGGAGCTAATGGCGAATTTATTGAATCCACTCTCTACCTCGATAAGCGCCAATACTAAATTTGGATCTAAGCCAGACCTTTTGGATTCATACCAGAGCGTTTGTAAAAATACCCGTTGAAATTCAACAGTGGACAATTCAGCGTAAGGATTTTTCCCAAATCGTCCATTTAAGTAGCTCGTAAATCGCGGTAAAACATCCCCAATCCAACCAAGAGACTCTTGCTTGAGTTTTACATTTTTAAGCGAGCTTGGTTCTGGAGGAGGCGCGTTGTAAAGTGCGCCACTCAATACAGCACGAAAAGAGTCTGTCAATTCCTCCTCTTTTTGAGCGCCAGCAAAAGCAGTGTTGATATTAAAGCTAAATAACCCCCATAGGCAACAAAAGCTGGCAAGCCAACAGGCTCGAGGGGTGAATTTATTTGGCATCCTTTTACTTTTTAACGCTCTAGCCTCTTTGTCTAATTTACTGTTGAAAAATGCGCAAGTAAATAGCCGAAAACTTCATCTAAGCCCATTTTGGAGGGCTCACTTTGTGTCCTGTGTTGGTATTCAACTAAGTTATCTTTAAGTCCTCTATCTGAGAGCACCACCCTGTGTGGTACGCCTATAAGCTCCCAATCGGCAAACATAGCGCCGGGACGCTCTCCCCGGTCATCCAATATGACATCGATGCCCTTAGCGCAAAGGTCCTCATATAACTTAGTAGATGCTGTCTGGACAGCCTCACTTCGGTCCATCCCAATGGGGCAAATAACAACCGTAAAAGGAGCTATTGAGTCTGGCCAAATGATCCCTCGAGCATCGTGGTTTTGTTCAATTGCCGCTGCCACTACACGAGTCACACCAATTCCGTAGCACCCCATCTCCATGAATTGGGGTTTACCTGCCTCGTCTAGAAAGGTCGCATGCATCGCCTTTGAGTATTTTGTACCTAAGTAAAAAACGTGTCCCACCTCAATTCCCCGCTCAATAGTAAGCGTGCCTAGCCCATCAGGAGACAGGTCCCCGTCCACCACATTTCTAATATCGGCGACCACGCTTGGCTCCTCCAAATCCCTGCCCCAATTTACGCCTTGAAAGTGATAGCCCTCCTCGTTTGCGCCACAAATCCAATCACTCATCACGGCCACACACTTATCGGCAATAATTTTCAAAGGTGTCTTTAGTTGAACTGGCCCTAAAAACCCTGGCTTACATCCAAAATGAGTTTGAATCTCTTGAGTTGTTGCAAACCTAAATCCCCCCTCAAAACCTGGAAGCTTCCCAACTTTCACCTCATTCATTTCGTGATCACCCCGGAGTAGCAAAAGCCAAACAACGGAGCTTTTGATGGCTCCGTGTTCGTCTAACTCATCCGTTGCCAACACCAAAGATTTAACTGTCGTGACAAGCCCCACTTGCAAAAGTTTTGCAACCTCCTCGCAGGTGCTCTGAGTTGGGGTGTGTATACGTGTCATTCCAGTTTTGGGGTCTGCGCGCTTATTTTGAGGCTCTGCTGCGTGAGCCTTCTCCATATTTGCCGCGTACTCGCTGTTAGGGCAATAAACAATCGCATCTTCACCAGTGGCTGCAATGACTTGGAACTCTTCGCTCAGATCTCCTCCAATCGCACCACTATCAGCAGCAACAGCACGGTACCTCAAACCAAAACGATCAAAAATCCTTCTGTAGGTTTGCGCCATCACCTGGTAACTTGCTTTAGCGCTGGCCATGTCTTTGTCAAAACTATAGGCATCCTTCATGATGAATTCTCGTCCTCTCATCAACCCAAATCGAGGTCTGCGCTCATCCCTAAACTTGGTTTGTATCTGGTACAAATTCTTTGGTAACTGTTTGTAGCTCTTAAACTCTTGGCGTGCAATATCTGTGACGACTTCCTCACTGGTCGGCTGGATTACAAAATCTCGGTCATGACGATCTTTGATTCTTAATAGTTCAGGGCCCATCTTTTGAAATCGTCCCGTCTCCTCCCACAACTCAGCGGGCTGAATGACCGGCATGGTCACCTCAATCGCTCCCGATCTGTCCATTTCCTCACGAACAATTTGCTCAACTTTGCGAATCACCCTAAGACCCATAGGCATGTAGTTGTAAATGCCGGCACCTAGTTTTTTGATCATCCCAGCTCTGGTCATCAGTTGATGGCTGACAATTTCTGCGTCTGCGGGGGAGTCTTTGAGAGTGGTGATGAGGTACTTGGAGGCTTTCATATCGTGACTATTTTTCTAATTTGATCTTAAGGAAAACAAAAAAATTAATTTTTTGGGGCTAAACCCCCTTGATCACTTCAAATGCGTGTGCATAATGGAATCAATTTAAAAATTTGAGGTTCGATTATGCTTGACAGAGACGGCTTTAGGCCCAATGTCGGCATCATTTTGCTAAACCAATTCGATCAGGTATTTTGGGGTAAGCGGTTAAAAACACACAGTTGGCAATTTCCGCAAGGCGGAATTGATTCGGGCGAGTCGCCCGAACAAGCTATGTTCAGAGAGTTATTTGAAGAAGTTGGGCTTCAAGCTGAACATGTCAACATCGTGGCCCGAACGAGAGATTGGCTGCATTATGAGGTGCCAGACCGTTACATCAGACGTGATGCGCGTGGTCATTACAAAGGTCAAAAACAGATCTGGTTTTTGTTGAGGTTGGTCGTTCCTGATTGGAACTTAAACCTGAGGGCAACCTCACATCCAGAATTTGATGCATGGCGTTGGAACGATTACTGGGTCCCACTTGATATGGTTGTGGAGTTTAAGAGGGGTGTCTATGAAATGGCTCTAACTGAATTGTCTGTCCATTTACCCCCCTCTGCTCTTAAACCCAAGAGGCTTAGGAGGCCAAGAGCCTCAGCTTCAAGCGAGATCTTTGCTGCAAAAAGAGTTTCAGATCGTAATCCCCTAACTCCAGAATAGTCTTGGATTTAGCGACCAATTAAAACCAGGTTATCTCTGTGAATCATCTCTGGCTCGGCACTGTAGCCCAGTAAATTCTCAAACTCTTGGGATGGTTTGCCGCAAAGCAGTCTCGCCTCAGTGCTCGAATAGTTAGAGAGGCCTCTTGCAAACTCATTGCCAAGGTGATCACAAATTGCAATGACATCACCTCTGGCAAACTCTCCCTTCACCTGTGTCATACCAATTGACAAAAGGCTCTTTCCCTCTTGTCTTATCTTATCAACCGCACCCGCATCAACCACAATTGAGCCTCTGAGTTGGAGATGATCTGCCATCCATTGTTTTTTAGCTTGTTGCTTTGGTGTGACTGCATTCAAAAGTGTTCCAATGGCCTCGCCCCTGAAGAGTCGAACGAGTACATCTGGCTCTCGCCCCCAAGCTATTACGGTTGATGCACCTGAACCTGCCGCCCTCTTGGCTGCAATGATCTTCGTGATCATGCCCCCCTTACCCAAGCTTGATCCCGCACCACCCGCCATCGCCTCAAGCGCGGGATCGCCTGCCTCACCCTCGTGTATGAAATGCGCATGGGCAGATTTTCTTGGATCCTCGCTATACAGACCCTTTTGATCCGTCAATATCACCAACACATCTGCCTCAACTAAATTGGCAACTAATGCGCCTAATGTGTCGTTATCACCAAATTTTATTTCATCTGTAACAACCGTGTCGTTTTCGTTAATAACTGGAATTACTTTGTGCTCGAGCAGGGTCGAAAGCGTGGAGCGCGCATTAAGGTAGCGCTCGCGGTCTGCTAAATCCGCATGAGTTAATAACACTTGCGCACTGGCAAGGCCAAGCGCACTCAACTCTGTTTCATACATTTGAGCCAAGCCCATTTGACCTACCGCGGCGGCGGCTTGCAAAGCGTGGATTTCATGTGGGCGAGTCGTCCAACCAAGACGCTTCATACCCTCAGCTATAGCGCCGCTTGAGACCATGATCACTTCTCTAGGGATGCCCTGCACATCCCCTCTAACAAGCTCCGTCATCTGCCTACACCAATCAGCAATGGCGTTTCTATCCAGTCCTCGCCCCTCATTAGTGACGAGGCTTGAGCCAACTTTAATTACAATTTTTTTTGCTTTACCAAACGCCGTGGATGAATCAGTGATATTCATTGGGATTGTTTTCAAACTTTAGGTTCGTGAAAATGTTATCGCTATGAATTGGGGTTTAACGCAGTCATGGTCGGGTGTCCTTCCAGTGGATTAAAACGAGGATCATCTTGTACAGCCTCTTGAGTTGAGATGTGCTGAGCGTGCAAATATGCATAAACCTCTCTGATCAACCCCTCACACCCCTCTCTTGTTAAAGCTGATATCTCAAAAATAGGACCCTTGTATTTAAAGCGCTTTACAAAGTCAGACACCCTTTTTTTGCGCTCCTCTTGAGGAACCATATCAAGTTTGTTAAGCACCAACCAACGCGGCTTGACAAAGAGCTCCTCATCGTACTTGCGAAGTTCTTCAACAATAGATTTGGCTTGTTTTACTGGATCGACGCTGTCATCAAAAGGCGCCAAATCTACCAAATGAAGCAACAACCGTGTACGTTGTAAGTGTCTTAAAAATTGATGCCCCAGACCAGCACCCTCGGCCGCTCCCTCAATCAACCCGGGCACATCCGCCACTACAAAACTCTGCTCTGGCCCCACTCGCACGACACCTAAATTAGGGTGGAGTGTTGTAAATGGGTAATCAGCAATTTTAGGTCTGGCGTTGGAGACTGCGGAAATAAGCGTTGATTTGCCTGCATTGGGCATTCCAAGCAAGCCAACATCGGCAAGTACCTTAAGCTCTAGCTTTAGATTTTTTCTGTCTCCTGGCCAACCTGGAGTTTTTTGGCGAGGAGCGCGGTTGATTGCACTTTTAAACCGCATATTTCCAAATCCGCCGTCCCCGCCCTTAGCAATCATCATCATTTCGCCAGGGATCAAAAGTTCATAAAGAACTTCACCAGTCTCTGCATCTGACATGATTGTGCCGACTGGCATTTTTAAGATGATGTCGTCGCCTGCAGCCCCAAACATATCAGAGCCCATCCCGTGCTGACCCTTTTTGGCCTCATGACGCCTGGAATATCTGTAATCAACGAGTGTATTTAAACTTGCGTCTGCTACGGCGTAGACATGGCCTCCGCGTCCGCCGTCCCCACCGTTGGGTCCACCAAACTCTTTAAATTTTTCGTGCCTAAAAGACACACAGCCATTGCCCCCATCGCCCGCGGCAATGTCAATAAAAGCTTCATCTACAAACTTCATGGGGGCCCCTTATGAAAAAAGCCCCGACCAGCGGGGCTTGTCGTGAGCCAAAATTATTGGCTTACGCTGGAGTCACATTCACCATGTGCTTGTTGAGTGCTCCGCGGATTGCGAAAGAAACATGTCCATCAACCAGAGCAAACAAAGTATGGTCTTTACCGATACCTACGTTTGTTCCAGCATGGAACTTTGTACCACGTTGGCGAACAATGATAGAGCCGGCGCTCACTTGCTCACCACCAAACGCCTTAACACCCAACATCTTTGGTTGAGAGTCGCGTCCATTTCGTGTGGATCCACCACCTTTTTTCTGTGCCATTTATGTGCTCCTTAAACCGAAATAGAGGCTATTTCCAGTTCAGTGAACTGCTGGCGATGGCCTTGTCTTTTTTGGTAATGTTTACGACGACGCATTTTGAAAATGCGTACTTTATCGTGCTTGCCGTGCGCGACAACGGTTGCTTTAACGGATGCACCGGACACCAAGGGCGTTCCAATCTTGATTTCAGCGCCGTTTCCAACAGCTAAAACATGATCAAGTACGATTTCTTGGCCTACGTCCGCAGTGATCTGTTCTACTTTAATTTTTTCGCCGGTTGACACGCGATACTGCTTGCCACCAGTTTTTATGACTGCGTACATACTAACCTCTAGAAAATTCTTTGAAGCTCTGGGAAAGGATTTTCCGCAGAGCCTG
>CAIWAO010000039.1 GCA_903910745.1 uncultured Burkholderiales bacterium | reverse complement strand
TACCTTTCGCGTTGGGAACCCAAGCGTGACTTAATCGATCCACTTCGCCTTTGATCTGAGCATCCTTACCGTCCAAGGAAGTAGCAGCAGTTGCGAGTTTCTTATCCCTTATATCCTGGTTCATTTCTCGGAACCCATTCTGAGCGGTCAATGCGTCTAGTGATTTCCCCAAGTAATTTGCCGCTTGGGTTCTAGCTTCAGGAGTGCTATCGTTATCGCTAATGACAGCGTTTGCTGCCATGTGTCTTTGCAATACCCCATTGGGTACGTTTGCACCACTGGTTGTTGCTACAAGTGCGGAGTTCATCCGCTTTTCTGCTTCACCCATTGCTCTCGGATTACTCGCCTCAAAAGCTCGACCTAAACCCTTCTCTACGTTTTGCAACGCACTGCTATGGGCATATCCCCACGCCCACTCCGCGTTGCCGATGTTACTTTGACTATATTGTCCTATCTCCCTAGCTGCTGTAGCCTCTTGAGTTTGCGCCTCGGTTCTTGTATCTGAACTGCTCAGCCCTTGGACGATTGAATGGGCCCCCTTAACAGCTTTGTCCAAAGCATTTCTATCCCCTTGTGACGAATTTGATTCATTGGCCCAGTTACGCGTATCTACCAACGCTTTCTCATTGCTTCGCGCTTTTGAGATAGCATCTTTGTGCACTGTATCGTTATTTTTCTGCTGAGCACTTTGCGCAGTAGTTCCTGAACTTGCGCCTGCACCTAGAGGAATACTAGCACTACCCAATCCACCTGCGCCACCATCCACTGTTCTATTCAAACCTGAACTTAGAGTTAAACCCGTGCTATCTTGATTAGATTTTGAGGTATTGACTGAAACTGCATTCGATTGGTCTTGACTTTCGCTCGCAGAATTCCTTTTTGCATTCGTTAATTGAGCTGAGACACCTGAAGATAACTTATGCTCATTTCCCTTTGAATCAGTCCATCCCTTTTGGATAGATGTTGCTAATTCTCTGTTCTCAGTCTCGCTCACGACATTGGCATGCGCTGTGTTTAAGTTATTCATCAGTTTCTGTGAAGTTGAGGTCCCAACGCTCGAATTAAGGGGAGTCAACTGCCCTGTTAATTTCTCTGTTGCAAAGCCAGAGCCCGTGGAAACTTCTGACATCGCCGAACGGTTTTGAAGCGGTGCGGAATTTTGCAATGGCGGAGCAAGGCTATCGGCTGTGTCTGTTTGACCAGCTCTAATCTCATTGGCCACGCTAGTAAGCGCAGCGGACCCACCTAATGCAAAAATGACCCCAATCAACTGCGGAAGACCCCCCATAAGGGAACTTGCCATTGAGATTTGATTGGCTAGTTCGGTGTAAGCGTTATAAGCCAAGGCCTGGGATATGTAACCACCACGGGACATACTCTGTAAAAACGTTGCGACCTTGAAATACATAATGCCGTTTATGAGCTCAGCACCCACTTGGGTCATCAAAATAGGCCAAATCATCATTTGGACCCAAGCATTAAGAGGTTTTGCGAAATTCTCACCCATAAACATCATGAGAATAAAGAGACCGGGGCCAAGACCAATCAGTATGGCTAGTAGATCGTTGCTGAATATCCCAAGATATTTCATTGCAATGTTAGCGTTTGCAGCGTCCTTCATTGCTTTGCGTTCTAGCTCTGTTCTCGTCAAAATATCTGACTCGCACATCGTTTTGCTACTCCCAGAGGCACTTAAGCAATCCAGGTTTTGTTCTACAGTCTCTGAGAATAGTAAATTTAAAAACTCTGTATTTGCCTGAGTTTGTCCACCCGTTGCTTGAACCATCGCATTTGGATTTCGTATTGAGCCGTATTGGCTGCTCAGAGTATCTAGCGTATAGGCATTAGCCAGTGAAGGATTTTGAATGGGGTTATCGGAGGACTGTATTGCACCTTGCACGACGCGCGAGAAATTGGAAGAATTTAGGGCAAAGTCGATATTCTTTTGCACCATTACTGCGGCATCACTACAAGTTGCGCTCACAGGCACTGGTGTGCCGCCTGCGGTAATATCAGAAATAGACTGAACCGTACCTGTGCTTTGTGTAGCCAAGTAGAGCAACGCCCCAATACTTGTCCCTAGATTTCCGTTTATAGCTAATGTCTGGTTATTGGTTACGCCAGAATTTTGTACATCCTTTACTGCGACCTGAATGCCAGCCAAGTCCAGGCCTGCCCCGTCATTCAGACAGGAGCTTACAACTGCATTGATTTGCGTGGGTATAAGTCCTAAATCATTTACCGCAGTCCTTGTCGCCAAAAGTACACGCAACGGGTTTAGGAAGCCAGTACCACTTGCGCTGATCTGAGAATAGGAGGTATTTACACCCTGGAAAGCCGTTTCAACAGCACCCCCCACTGTCTGACCGACTTGTGAGGCTACAGTTGGAACAATCGCTATGACCATTGGAACATTCGCGACCGAAGTCAACGCCCCTGATACGGTGCTCTCGATGGTCAAGCTTGTTTTAAGGGAACCTGAGGTAAGGCTTAGGGCAATGATCATGGGCACGACCATAGCGTCCACAGCTGCAGCAGAGAGCGTACTTTTTAGGTGCCCGTGTGAAAAACTATGAACAGACACTTTAAATGCGCCTGCCAACAAAGCGGCACCAAAGATGAGGTCCGAGTTGTTACAGACCATAGCTATCATATTAAAGATAGCGGTAATCATGGTGAG